>JBIPMW010000190.1:0-3735 GCA_044376455.1 Crocinitomicaceae bacterium
TTACTTGCTCTCATTGAAGTGGCAATTGATTCAAACCAAGATTTTCAAAGACAACAATATTCAATTGACTAACGAAGAAGTGCTTGATTTCACAAAGAACTTAGTAATTGGCAATTATGCACAGTATGGTTTACCTGCTCCAGAAGAAGCTGAATTACTTGAAACCGCAAAGCGTTTGTTGCAAAATAAAGAACAAGCCAACGGTATCTATGATCGTTTGGCAGAAAGAAAACTCACGGACTACTTCAAAAGCGCCGTGAGCATGACTAAAAAAGAAATGAAATACGACGATTTTGTAGCACAGGTGCAAGCTTAAGCGACATCCCAATCCAACACCTGTAGGTGTTTATTTTGAGCCTTGACTCCATAGTATAATTGCATACTCCGGATCAAGGCTTTTATATTTTCGGTCTTCATGCTCCTATTCGGCGTGAGCGCAATAATTTCTCTCGCAGGTGCCGCGGTATGAGTCACAAGTTTTTTAATGCCGTTTTGCTGCGAAGACTTGAGTTTAAAGTGCTCAGGTACAAGCGTGTATCCTCCTTGTTGGTCAACCATTTCCAATAAGAGCGGTAAGTTGCCGCCTTCGTAATCCCAGTCTGCTTTGTTATCTTGAGCATTGAGTTGGCAGAAATGCAACATTTGTGTGCGCAGACAGTTGCCTTGATTGAGTAACCACGGGTGCATTTTCTGAATTTCTTCAAGACTTATAGTAGCTGCAGGATGCTGCGGGCAATAAATAAGTATTTCCTCTAAATAGAGTGGAATTGTCTGTATACGCGGGTCATGAAAGGGGCCGGCAATAATTGCTAAATCGAGTTCTTTCTTTTCGAGGGCCTCTATGGCCTCGGTTGTTTTAAGTTCCTTGATTTGAAGACGTACGTTGGTAAAATCCCGGACCCAACTTGAAAATAAATCGGGCAGAAGATAGGTTGCAATGGTAGGAATGATGCCAATTCTTATTTCTTCCTTGACATTTCCTTTGAGCTGTTCGGAAAGGTATTTGATTTTTTCAGTCTCGGCTAAAATTTCTCTGATGATGGGCAGTAGTTTTTTGCCAGCTGGAGTAAGTTGTAATGGTTGTGCATCGCGGTCAAAGATGGCATAACCGAGGGTATCTTCCGCTTTTTTAATTTGCATTGAAAGCGTAGGTTGCGTTACAAAGCAGCGTTCACTTGCCCTTTGGAATTGCAATTCTTCACTCAGAATGACGATATAATTCATTTGTTGCAAGGAGATCATTGTGGGTAGATTTGAATAGTATAAATAAAATCTATACAAATATAAAACAAATCGAAATTTAATATGGTTTCTTTGCGCTTAACTTTGTCACACAAAAGTTAGCATAGATTTAATCAACAGAACACTTCGTTCATCAACCAAATCGACCTAACTTTGTTGGAAGAGTAATAACCAAATAAATAATAAATAATATGTCAACTTTAGTAGGAAAAAAATTTCCAGACATTAGCGTGAAAGCGATTGATGAAATGGGCGATACCTTTAGCATCAATGTATTGAAACAAGCAACAGACAACAACAAAAAAGTAGTTTTATTTTGGTATCCAAAAGACTTCACATTTGTTTGTCCTACGGAAATTCATGCTTTCCAAGAAGCTGCTGCTGAATTCGAAAAAAGAAATACAATCGTAATTGGTGCTTCATGTGATACTGCAGAAGTACACTTTGCATGGTTAAATACAGCCAAAGATAACGGTGGTATCGAAGGCGTTCGTTTCCCATTGATTGCTGATTCTACCAGACTTCTTGCACAAGAACTTGGCATCTTAGATTACGATATGTTCGATGAAGACAACATGGCAGGCGACAACGTACCTTACCGCGCTACTTATCTTTTAGACGAAACCGGTATGGTTTTCCATGAATCAGTGAACCACTTCCCTGTCGGAAGAAATGTACACGAATACCTTCGTTTGATCGACGCTTTTGCACACGTTCAAAAACATGGTGAAGTTTGCCCAGCAAACTGGGAAGAAGGAAAAGATGCCATGAACGCAACACGCAATGGCGTTGCTGATTATTTAAGCAAACACTAAGTATATGTTCAGCGAATTGAACTCAGATAACCTAGACCAAGTTTTAGGTGCGCACACAAAAGTGATGGTGCAGTATGGTGCAGGTTGGTGTGGCAATTGTAAAATTACCAAACCAAAATTCAAACGCCTCGCTGAAACGCACACAGACATCGAGTTTGTATACGTAGATGCTGAGTTGTATCCAAATTCTCGCAAATTTGCCAACGTAAGTAACTTACCGACTTTTGCTTCTTTCGAAGGCGGTCAGTTGAAAGCAGAGGCGCAAGGAAACAAAATAGAAACGATTCAAGAAGTACTCGATGCGCTTACCAGTCATTAAACACATCGTAGAATTCATCGAACAAAACGATGAAGATTACATCAATGAAACCATGGAAACGCTCGAAAATCTCATCGAGGCGCCCGGAATCAAAGACGAAGAACTTGACGTCATAGGCGAGTTACTATCTAATTTTTCAGGGGCCTTAGAGGTTCATCGTGAAATTCAAAAAGGAATCCCCAAGAAGGATGCACTCAATGGATTCATGAAAAGAGTCACCGGATCTATTAACTAACAAAAACCACCCTCGGGTGGTTTTTTTATGCCTATCTTTGCGGCATGTCTGACTTACTTAGCAAACTAGAAGCCATTCATTTTCGCTTCATTGAAGTGGGTAAAATGATTACCGATCCCGATATCATTTCGGATATGAGTCGGTACGTCAAACTCAATAAAGAATACCGTGACCTCGAGATTCTTGATCAAGCCTACTCTAAATATAGCCTGGTGCTCGGAAATCTCAAAAGTGCTAGAGCGCTTTTAGAGGAAGAACAAGACCCAGAAATGCGGGAAATGGCTAAACTCGAAATCGATGAACTCGAGCAACAACGACCTATACTCGAAGAAGAAATCAAATTATTGCTCATTCCCAAAGATCCTGAAGACGATAAAAACGCCATCTTAGAACTTAGAGCGGGTACAGGTGGAGACGAAGCTTGTATCTTCGTAGAAGATGTTTTTCGCATGTACACCATGTATTTTAAGGCAATGGGCTGGAACTACGAAGTGCTCAATTCTTCTGAAGGTTCAGTAAAAGGCTACAAGGAGATTTCAATGGAAATTACGGGCGCGGGTATTTATGGTTCCTTGAAATTTGAATCTGGTGTGCATCGCGTACAACGCGTGCCAGAAACAGAATCTCAAGGAAGGGTACACACATCTGCCATCACCGTTGCTGTTTTACCAGAAGCTGAAGAAGTAGATTTCGAACTCGATATGAATGATGTCAGAAAAGATACTTTTCGAGCGTCAGGAGCAGGAGGGCAGCACATTAACAAAACGGAATCTGCCATTCGACTTACCCACATCCCCACTGGAACTGTTGTAGAATGTCAAGATGGCCGATCCCAACATAAAAACTTAGAAAAAGCCATTTCTGTATTGCGTTCAAGGCTTTATCAATTAGAGCTAGATCGCGTGCAAAGTGAAAGAGCAGCACAAAGAAAAACTTTGGTCTCTACCGGTGACCGCTCTGCCAAAATCAGAACTTATAATTATCCGCAAGGTCGTATTACGGATCACCGCATCAATAAAACGATGTATAATCTGGGTGTCTTCATGAATGGTGACATTCAAGAAATGCTAGATGCACTTAAAATGGCCGAAAATGCGGAGAAACTTAAAGGTGAAACTGCATGA
>JBIPMW010000432.1:0-4665 GCA_044376455.1 Crocinitomicaceae bacterium
GTCATCTCCTTCGATTCAGTTCTCTATAAATAGCTTTGTGAATGTTAGAGGTGGCGAATATTTATATTGTCCTCCCCCAACGTTTATTTCAGCAGTATTAGCAGCTTCACGAGGGTAAGCTAATGAACTTAAATGAATTACTTCATAAATCAATTCATGCATTTTCGATAGGAGACTATTTTGGTGCAATTACCGCTGCCGAAAAGGGATTAAAGTTATATCCTTATATCTCATCACTACATGAGATACGATCAAGAGCTTATCGACTTATTCGCAATACTGATAAATATATTAATTCTTTAAAGGATTGGCACTATCACCTCCCTTGGGTTGCAGAGGTATGCTTTCAAATAGCATCTGAACTTATATGTCTAGCTCAGACATTAGAGGCTCAGAAATGGTTAGATCTTGGATTATCCTTACTTGAGATTGCTGCAGAGTCACGAAAACTCCCCTATAGTAATATTTCATACGCTCGACTCAAACATGATAGCTTACAGCTTGATTACCTGGTCAGATTCGATGTCCTTGACAAACAGGAATATCAAGAAGTCCTAAGTTTTTATGGTTATTTAATACAGAAGTATTTTCCAAATGGATATTCTGAAGAGCGGATTATAACTCTGGCACAAGATGAACTTATGGGAATCGCACCGTTTTACCGACGCTGTTTATATATTTATCCAGAAAAAATTCCGCAATCTATTTTCAATAACAATATTGACCTTGTTTCTATTTCCGACGAATTCAATCATTCTGGATTATCCGTAATTGATAATTTTTTATCTGACGAGACATTCGATGAATTACGGCAATATCTTCTCTTCTCAACAATCTGGCATAATGACTCACAGAAAGGACTTTCATATCTTGGAGCATATCAAGATACAGGAGGACTTTCTTTACTTATTTCAACTATAGATGAACATATACGTAAGGCATTCAGCTCTATCATAGGTACATCAAAACTGGAACAAGTATGGTCTTATAAGAATGTTTATGGTTCAAAGGCAGTTGGCACACATGCTGACTTTTCATCTGTCAATATAAATCTCTGGATGACTCCTGATAAGTTCTGTCATAATTCGCGTGGTGGTCTTATCGTTTACAAACAGAATGCTCCTATAGATTGGAATTTTTCTAAATACAATGACGATGAAAGCGGAATAGCTCAATTATTAGAGAATGTTGATTCTACAGTTATTCCCTATCGTGCTAACAGGGCAGTTATTTTTGATTCGTCACTCTTCCATTGTTCTGATGAATGCCAGTTTGAAGATTCCTATGAAGGGCTACGAATAAACTTAACGCTTCTATATGGTAGAAGAGATTGATAGATTCGGGAACGTTTTCAACTCAACCGCATCTCAATATCTAGGTAGCGTACCCCACAATTTGATTTTACTACCTGATACGTTGAGACAATTGTTGCGGGATAAATTTAGGGTTAAAATTTAGGAGTAGAGTTAATCCTCATTTAAGTACATATCGCCTAACCAGCGCTTGCACAGGACGGTCGATATATACTGGCACTGAGCTATACTTTATTTACCGCCTGTGAAGCGCAAGCCGTTAGTTTCTTGAGAGGCAGAAACAGTCAATTTGAAATATAGTTACCCGATGGTGCTTCAGTTTACCCACTGCAAACAAAAGGAAAACATATGAATATCGAAGAGCTCAAGCAGGAAACGATGATGCGACTCAGTATTACTGATCGCTCTGTAGTCGATTACATCACGGAGGAACTGCTGATCCAGTACCTGGACGCAAAAGCAGTAAAGGAGGTGAAGAGACAGTCTGTCGATGAAAACGGTTATCCTGTCGAGAACCAGAGCTATGTCGATTATGGGCACAGTTTAGTGTTCACGAGAGAGTATACCTACTACTCCAACGGTCCTCAGGGATCGAATTACAAGTGTGGAGATCAAGATCAATGGCAGTGGCGTAACGATGTGGGTGATGAGTTTACCCCGATAGCATTGTGTCGTGGCAATGATTACTATTACAAGCTATACTGCCCATCTTGCTAGCTGAATAGATCTCTTATTGCCTAACAAGGGCTTGCAGCGGATGGACTCAAAACTCTGGTGATGCCTCGAAAAACCTTGTCACCGCTGAAGCCCAAGCCGTTATACAGCCTCAACTATCGGTGGGGCGTGTCCGAGAGGCAATCTTTTTTAGGGTAGTATCTGAGAGGATTAATTATGCTAGAGGGATGTAAATAAACTAATGACTATTGCCGACTTTAAAGTAATCCTGATTCAACTAGCAGAAAATCTGATTCCCATCAATGACTGGCTAGAGTCAAAGCAATTTAATCCTCATGAGCTAAATTGGTGGGCTGACACAGATATTTCAAGCAGTACTTTAACATTGCCTTGGAGAAGTAACTCTACAGAATCTTTATTTCATACTCTGCTTGTTGAAGACTTTCTCCACTTTATAAGTTCAACATCCCAACAAGAAACTACCATTGTGGAGTTAAGTTCTTTAGCGACTAACCCATTAGAAAAATGTCCTATAGGGAATGTTGAGACTTGGCGCAAGACAAAGGGACTAGAGGAAGATCCAAGTTTCGCTGGTACAAGCGCATTTAATTTTTCTGTCGATTCATCTGGTAATGCTTTGCAACGAGAACTATTTTATGAAAGCGTTTTGCCAGTATTCCAAGAGGCTTTAGATAATACGATTTCTGATTCGGTTCCTTACTCTCAAGTAATAAGCGATCTATGGGACGACAAGGTTAGTGGTTGGTCGTCAAATACTATTAAGTCATCGATTTTCTTAAAACAGTTTCTAGCTGACTTGATCATAGTTTCGTTTCGTAGTGGTGTAAAAGACGACCCGATTTTTATGCTATGGAGACGATTAATACCTATTGAATGTGGTGAGCATAGACGCTCTGGCAATAAATTCGGTGAAGCACAGATTCAGTTGGCAGTAACGCAGATTCAAGAACTCATATTCAGTCGCTTAAAAGCTTAACCTAATGAAAAAATATGATTTTGTGATTGTAGGAACTGGCGGTGGTGGTGGAGCCATTGCATGGATGCTTGCTAAAGCTGGTTATCGTGTATGTGTTCTAGAGCAGGGACCTGATCTCTATGACTCCATACGTACTAAAGCTGCTAATTTCGATAATCGCTCTCACGATGAATATAGATTTCGTTTAGAACGCCCCGATCCTAAGAGACGACCACGCGGTGATTATGTAACATTTAGACAAACAATTGATGAAAAGGCAAAACCTTTAGGAAAACTCGGAGGTTGGACTGGAACTGCTGTAGGAGGAGGTTCACTGTTGTGGGGGGCATGGGCAATTAGACCTCTTCCAATTGACTTCCGTTTAAATAGTTTCTTTAAAAGTACTGGTAGGGATAATGCCCTAAAAGAGGCAGGTTATCATGTCGAAGATTGGAGCATTGCCTACGAGGAACTGAAGCCTTACTTTACAGTGGCTGAAATTCTCTTTGCAGTATGTGGCGATAGAAAACAGCTTGAAAGAAACATCAGTAATGCAGATTGGTTTCGCAACTTATCTGGGAACCCGAACATTGGGACAGAAAAGGAGTTCAGTCTGAATTTACCTTTTGCTTCTCCACCTTATCCAGAAACGCCTGTAGGAGCCTTGTTTAAATGGATATCTGAAAATGATGAATTTCCTGGCGGCATGGTTCCTTTGCCTACTGCACTTGTTCATCCTTGGTCAGGTGGTTTTTCTCCTATTCCAGCCTTAGAAAAAGCATTTGTACAAGGTGATTTTCCCAATGATTTTGGACTAGATTCTCAAAATCCTCTATGGTCACAGCAAGTTCGTGATGCTTGTAACATGTGTGGTTTTTGCGGAGAATACTTGTGTTGGGGCGGACGCAACCCGAAATCAGGTAGTGCTTCTACTTTTTTTGCAGAAATCACTTCTGGTGATTACGATGTAGAAATTTTCCCTAATTCTAAAGCTTATGAAATATCCTATGATCATCGCCTTCGGCGAGCAACAGGCGTAAAATATTTAGATGTTAGTAATCCAAATTCGCCTATTCCTAAATCAGTTCTAGGCGATAATGTCATAGTTTCGTGTGGGGCTATCCAATCAACTCGCTTACTACTTATGTCGGGTGGACGTAGCGGACTAAGTAATAGCAATGGCTTACTTGGTAGATTTGCAACTTTTCATCTTTTTGGTTTTGGCGCACGTTGCATATTACCAGAGGATTTTCAAGGTTTTCTTCATGGCGAGTTTGGTCACACAGGTACGCTGACATCTTTCGATCACTATCTGCTACATGATCAAGAAAGTGGATCATGGCATAAAGGTGGAATAATAACTTCCATAGCCAAGAAAAATCCTATGGAAAACTTAGTTAACCAAGCTTCTAAAGTTCGTGGTTTAGATTTACTTCAAAAAGCTGAACAACATGCTCGTACCGTCGAACTTCGTTTTACTGGTGACGATTTGCCACAATACAGTACTCGTGTTGACTTAGATCCTTACTATGTTGACGAATTTGGGTTGCCAGTAGCAAGAGTTACGAGACGTTTAGGGGCAGAAGAAGAGAATGTGTTTAGGTTAGCAGAGCCGCGCGTTAGGGAAATGTTTCTACCTCTACAAAAGCTAGGTGTAGATCTTGATGATCCAAATCAGTTCTCATTTAGGCGTGCAGAAGT
>JBIPMW010000191.1:0-3727 GCA_044376455.1 Crocinitomicaceae bacterium
TGTCAATCAAAAACACGGAAAAATGACAACGCTAAGACAACTCTTTCCACCGCTATTCGTAGCTTATTTGGCGTCATTATGCCTTCTTTTTTTAGTACCTACCTGGATACAAGTTTTTTATCTTGTTCCAATAGCACTTTACATCTCCGGGTTACTCTTTTTTGGATTCAAAGTGAGTCAAACAGGGCAGTTGATTCAAACAACCCTTCTATTTCCACTATTGCACTTAAGTTATGGCGCAGGCTACCTTCTTGGAATCTTTGATTTTTTAATTTTGAGAAAAAAACCAAGCGACAAACAAAAACAACTTTCACGTTAAATAACGATATACATGATCCCTTTTTCACCTCCCAGAATTGATCAAGCAGTCATCGATGAAGTAACCGCAGCCTTAAAAAGTGGTTGGATTACCACTGGACCGCGCACCAAACAATTCGAAAAAGAAATCAGTGCCTATTGCGGCGCCAAAACCACCATTGCCGTTAGTTCTTGGACTACGGGTATGGAGGTATTATTGCGTTGGTGGGGAGTTGGGCCTGGTGACGAAGTAATTGTACCAGTTTATACCTACTGTGCCAGCGCAAATGTCGTTTTGCATACAGGCGCAACCGTTATTTTTGTTGACATCAATACCGATGATTTTAATATAGCGCTACATGAAGTTTCTCAAAAAATAACTTCCAGGACTAAAGTAATCATGCCCGTTGATTTAGGTGGCTTGCCCTGTGATTACCAAGGGCTCTACCGCATCATCGAAGAAAAACAGCACCTATTTAAACCCAATAGTCCGGAACAAGCACAATTAGGCAGGATCTTATTAGCAGCAGATGCGGCTCATAGTTTTGGTGCTTATGATCATGGTAAAAGAGTTGGTAGCCTTGCAGACGTCACAGTTTTTTCTTTTCATGCCGTTAAAAACCTGACCACTGCAGAAGGTGGTGCCATCAGCTTCAACCTACCTTCCAATTTTGACCACGACGCCATTTACAAAACTTTTAACATCAAGATTTTACACGGTCAATCTAAAGATGCCCTTGCTAAAACCCAAAAAGGGGCATGGCGCTACGACGTACTTGAACCCGGATTCAAATGCAACATGACCGATTTACAGGCGGCTATAGGTTTAATTGAACTTGCGCGCTACCAAGAAAACCTCGATCGAAGAAAAGCCATATTTGCGCAATACGATGCCGCATTTAAAGCTCACCAATGGGCAAAAACACCAGTTTATCAAGATGAACACAGAATCAGTTCGTATCACCTCTATCAGTTGCGTATTGAAGCTGTTACCGAAGCACAACGCGATGCGATCATCCAAGAAATTTTTGAGCACGATGTTGCTGTGAATGTCCATTTTCAGCCCCTACCGCTCTTGAGTGCCTATAAAAATCTAGGATTTGAAATGTCCGAATTTCCACAAGCCTATAGCAACTACTCCACAGAAATTTCGTTACCAGTCTATTATGACCTCAACGATGCACAGGTCCAAATTGTGATCAACGCGGTGATTGCATCAGTTGAAAAAATATTGAGCTAACTAAATTTTTTCCATGACTAAATTTTTTCTTCTATTCATTGCTTTTCTCCTCATACCTAGCTTTTACAATGCTCAGGATTGGCCAATTAAAGGGACGCAAGATTGGCCCAATTACAAAGACTTTAACGATACTTGTGATGTCATTCCTCTCGGAGTCGATTTTGGACTATGCGCCATGCCCCTTGGATGGGCACTCACAGATTCAGGTTGCGTAGTACTTTCGGGCTGCGGTTGGGTAGGCAGCGATGGCATCAATTACTCAAGTTCGTTTTTTTCATCCTCGTACGAATGTAACAGTGCCTGCTTGCAAGATACTGTTGTGATGTTGGGTTGCGTAGATTCTAATCTCATCAATTTGCAGGTGCTATGCCCAGGAGTTTATGAACCCGTTTGTGGCTGCGATTCTGTGACTTATGAAAATTCATGCGTAGCCACTAATTACTATGGCATTAGCGCATTCTACCTAGGTGAATGCACTACAAGCAAAGTGAATCAATTAGCCAAACAGCCCATTCAAGTATTTCCAAATCCGAGCAACGGAAATTTCACATTAAGCCCTCTCCAAATCGGATCTCAACTGCGTTTTTACAATTTGTACGACCAACTTGTTTTTCAAATTGTTGCAACAGCGACTGAAATGAAAGTCGAGCTCGATCATTTGCCAAAGGGCTATTATTTATTCACAATTAATGACGGGTTGAGTCAAAAATTACTGATTGAATAGGCAATAAACACTGCAAGGAATCACAATTCAGGGATTTTACTGAATCAAACGGAAGGGCAAGTGAGGAACTTTGAGGCAAATTCAAGCCTATGTTCATTAAAACCTACTCCAGCGCCGTTTTTGGCATTAGCGCCACAACCATTCAAGTCGAAGTCAATATTGATATTGGTATTAATTTTCATTTAGTTGGTTTGCCAGACGTCGCTGTTCGCGAAAGTCATCAGCGCATCAAGGCGGCCTTCAAAAACAATAAATTACATTTTCCGGGTAAAGAAGTGACGATCAATATGTCACCTGCCGATATCCGAAAAGAGGGTTCTGTCTATGATCTCCCTATTGCCATTGGTATCCTGGCAGTAACTAACCAAGTCAAAACGAACAAATTACCAGATTTTCTTTTGTTAGGCGAACTTTCCCTAGACGGTACAATTCAAAAAACCAAAGGAGTATTAGCTATTGCACTGCAAGCCAAAGCAGAAGGATTCAAAGGACTCATAGTACCGTTTGAAAATGCTTCCGAAGCAGCCATAGTGAGTGACTTAGAAATCTATGGTGTTCGCAATATCCGCGACGTCATACTTATTTTAAATGGCAAAAAGAACACACTAATAATAGATACCATTTGCATGGAAAATCTGCAGCAAGAAAGTCTTGCAACACATCCTGATTTTTCAGAAGTAAAGGGGCAGCTGCATGTAAAGCGCGCATTCGAAATCGCGGCGGCCGGAGGGCATAATCTCATACTTATTGGCCCACCAGGAGCCGGTAAATCCATGATGGCCAAACGCTTATCGGGAATCTTGCCACCAATGACCCTGGACGAAGCGCTTGAAACAACCAAAATTCACAGTGTGGCTGGAAAAAATCGCCAATCTGGTATCGTAGCCCAGCGGCCATTCAGAAAACCGCATCATACCATTTCAGATGTCGGCCTTATTGGCGGAGGTGCTTATCCGCAGCCAGGTGAGATCTCTTTGGCCCATAATGGCGTGCTTTTTCTTGACGAACTACCCGAATACAAACGACATGTTTTAGAAGTACTGCGTCAACCTTTAGAAGACCGCGAAGTCAATATCTCACGTGCCCGTTTCTCCATTGATTTTCCGGCCAACTTTATGCTCGTGGCAGCCATGAATCCTTGCCCGTGTGGCTACCACAATCATCCTGAAAAAGCTTGTAGTTGCCACCCCAATGCCATTCAGCGCTATCTTCAGCGGATTTCAGGCCCGCTACTTGACCGCATTGATATGCATATTGAAGTTAGCCCTGTGAAGCATCAAGAATTGAATCTGATCCAAGAATCTGAAAAAAGCAAACAGATAAGAAAAAGAGTGATTGAAGCCAGAAATTTACAACTTGAGCGCTATCAAGCAACACCTCAGATACATGCCAATGCTCAAATGTCTCGAAAAAATGTAGCTCAGTTTTGTCAGCTCGATGAAGCAGGTTCACAGTTGCTACAAGTC
>JBIPMW010000322.1:0-11537 GCA_044376455.1 Crocinitomicaceae bacterium
ACAAACGGGCCCTGGATGATCGTTCCGCCTTGGAGAGCAGTGAATCCAACATTGAAATCAGGCCGTTTCTCGCCAATAAACGACAGGTTGGATGCTGTTACAGTTCCAGGCGATGAGTAGGTTCCTGACGGCAGGAAAATCTTCCCACCGTTGGGCAAACACGCGACGGCAGTCGTGATGCTTCCACCGCACTGCTTGACGTTTAGCTGACCACTGTACTGAAGAAGGAATCGGCCCGACCCACTGGTAGGCGCTATCACCGTTCCAGAGTTGTCCGCATCAGAGCTTGATGAGGTGTAGATGTACGTTCCTTGGCCTCCATCATTATCTGTAGAGTAGCCACGGGTTACATAGATCTGACCATCAACAATCGAAGAAACTGAAACGGCACGAAGCGCAGCAACATTGTCGACAACGATCGACTTATTGCCCGAAGCAATCAGTACAGCATCAACCTGGCTGAGAGTGGCCTTGCTGGTCGTTCCAGTAGGTGTGATTGGCGTCGTGGCGCTGACATCAACAATGGGAAAGACATCGTTGTTGTAGTCCAGCGACGGAGCTGCCGGTAGAGCCGTGATTCGTGTGGCTGCCATAAGATTATCCTAAAGCGATTTCGCTGACGTTGTCTTCCTGGAGGATGAGGTCGAAGTTCTCTTGGGCTAACAGATCACCGAATAGTGGTACACACTCCGAGATCGTGTTGGAGCAGCATCCGTCATCTCCGTACTCCCAGTTATTGGGGAATGTTGGTGCGGCCATATCAGTTGGGATTGGAGGCGATCTGCGCTGCGGACTTGTAGAGATCGTCTACGAACTCGGTTGTCCAGCCAAGCTCTTGTTGAAGCAATGAAATAATGGGGCTGTCCCGGACGATGTTCTCCTTATATTCCCAGCGGTTCCAGGCGATCCATTTGTCAGGCTCTGGAAGCGCATTCATGGCCGCTTCGATATTGGCTTTTTCTCCAGCAATGATGGTGGCCTCACGCAGGGCCCACATCGAAACCTGCGTCGGGACAGGCACCACAATAGGGGCGACTACCCAAGCTCCATCAATCCACTGGCAGGTCTGGGTAGCAGGATCGTAAGGAGGCTGCGGAACCTCGACCCAGCCCTTTCGCAGAAGTGTGGCAATGATCTCTGGGTCGGTCTCGGATCGAAGTTGCTTGTCGTATGTGAGGTAGGTCATGAGCAGGCGATTTTGAAAGCAAAGGAGGACGAGTGCTCAATTCGCTTTCTCAAAGAAGATCCAATGTTTTGAGGAAGCAGCGCGATCACAAGAATATCACCAGAAGCAAGTGCTCGAGGAGGTGTGAACCCCTGATAGGTATCACGACCAACAGTGAAGTTGTTTGTTCCAGTCAGCCCAGCCGCGCTAGTTACAGACAAAATAAACGGGTTGGTGATTGTCAGGCCTGTGTTGAAATCCTCGAAATTAGTAGCACTTCCAGACACGCCCTTGTCAAAGACAGTCGATATTGAAGGTGGCGTTGCATTTGTTGCTCCGGTCAATTTCGTAGATTGATTGGTGGAGCTGCCGTTCATTGTGGTCAGAACGACATTGTTGCTGCTGGCAGGTACAAGAGCTGAGTTCGGACTAGTTCTTGCGGTAATCAGACCAGCGTAGTCCTGAAGGTTTGAAGCTATGTTTGCGACACAAAATATGAAACCAAACCCAGAGGTTACTGTCGCAGATAGGAAGTTGTTGGCCACGTTGAATCTGACAACTGGCTGCCCTCCTTGGATGGCTACTTTGTAAATTGGCCGAAGCGAAGAGGTCGATTGAGTGGCGTTTGCTGCACTTCGACTAGCATCATCCCATTGAGCTACAGCGTTTCCATCTGACAGGCCATAGATACGACGCGAGTCCAGAACGAAAACCGCTCCGGCGTCGCGCTGATTGAGATGTCTGGCCCTGCGGTGCATTAGGCGGCGGTGTAGGCGATCTCAACTCCGAGGAGACGGGCGTCTGCACTTAGAGTGTCAGCGGTATCCCTGTAGACCTCGAAGATGATCGCTTTGTTTGCTGCAGCGGTTCCGTCGACAGTTACAGATCCGGTAGCTGAAGAAACATGCATAAAGTTTGCTGAAAGATAGGCGTCTGTGACTGTTGCTGCGGTTGCTGAAAACGTCTGACCCAACGCAACATTGTCACCAAACGCCCTCGCTCGAATATTCCAAAACACAGTCTGGCCAGCCGTTCCAGCAGACGCCGTCCAATAGAACCGAGCAGTCACGGTGCCGTTGTTGTAGTTGTTCGGCATTACCACCATCGCCTGAGCGTACTCAATGGTAGCAGTGTCAAACAGCAGCTCGTCAGTGTTGATGTTGCCGGTGGCCTGCTCGCGAGAGTCAATGCCGCAACCAGTTGTGGTACGAGGAATCCACTGAGCAGCCGGTATCCAGACGTTGGTGATGCTGGTTCCACCGCCGCCAGCCGGAGTCGCCCAAGTGCCATCTCCACGCCAGAATGTTGAACTCGACGCTCCAGTTCCGGAGTTGAGGTTGGTGACGGGCAGGTTTCCAGTGACTCCGGTGGAAAGCGGAAGTCCAGTGCAGCTAGTTAGAGTTCCGCTTGTCGGAGTTCCAAGGATTGGAGTTACCAGCGTTGGGCTCGTTGAAAGAACGTTTGAACCAGAACCTGTCGATGTCGTTACTCCAGTTCCACCGTTCGCTACGGGAAGTGTTCCAATGACGCCAGCAGTGAGGCTGACTTGGCCCCAATATGTTGTGGTTCCATTGGAGAGAATAGCCCTGTCTGCGGCGCCAACAACGGTGAGACCAGTTCCACCATTGGTAACTCCAAGAGTTCCAGTGATTGCTCCAGCCGTGGACAGATCAACCGCTCCAAAAGCCAATCCGGTGCCGCCATTGTTAATACGTAGAACCTGACCGGCGGTTCCAGTGATGGCCCCAGCATTGGCAGTGGTTGATCCGCCATTGCCAACAACGCTCAGTCCAGCCACCTGCTGAAACTTGGCGTAGGTCACCGCATTGTTAGCGATGGTTGCAGCGAATGAACCAGTTCCAGATCCAGTAACGTCCCCGGTCAGCGTGATGGTCTGGTCGCCTGTGTTGGTTCCGCTCGAAGTTCCAGAGAATGTGCCGTTCTGCGTGGCCAGCGTACCAAGCCCCATCGAGGTGCGTGCAGTGGCTGGGGTCTGATTCTGCCAACGGTTGGTCGTCCAAACGAGAAAGTCGTTATTCAGCGGGGGGACTCCACCTGTGTAGGCGACATCGTGTAGCTCATCGAGTTCGTAGCCGTTGTTGATGGCCACATAGATGATTCCGTTCGATGGATGAGCCTCTACAACATAGCCAATACGAACAGCATGATTTGGAGCTACCGGCCTAACATTTGTCAGTCCACCAGGAACCGTTGCGCTGATAAACAGCAAGTCGCCTTGAGAGAATCCAAATGTATTCAGGTTCCTAAGAAGACCACTTGTGATGACCATTCCTGTCGTGGTCGGACCCGTGTTAGGAATGTTTTCAGCGGCAAGACCAATAGTGTTGGCCGTGTTTGGATCGGAATTTCCAAGAGCCAATGCAATTGTCAGATTCCCAGCACTGGCGCCATTGACCAATACAACCTGACCTCGTGTAATTGAAGATGCGCTGGTATTGCGTCCAAGGACATGGCTATCGACACCAAGCAGTGCATTGACCGATCCAGATCCGATTCCCAGATCGAGTGTCTTGTTGGTCGAATCCCAGACAAGTTTACCAATTCCAACAGCAGCAGTTGCCGAAGTGTTGAATGCCAGGCTTTCAAGCCCGCTCATCTCCTGAGTATCGCTGAGAATGACGGAACTGTTCTGGATCGACTGTCCAGTTGTCAGATTCCATCTAACCAAAGCGTTGTCCGTAGTTGGTCCTGGAGGTCCAGAAACATTACCTCCACCACTTCCTCCAGTGGCGTTGAGCGTGGTGCCGCTCATGGACAGGTTCGTCCCTAGAGTGATCTGCTGGAAGTCTCCAGCGCCTGCTCCAACACCACGGCCCAAAAGCACCTGCTCCAATGTGGCTTGAGCGAGATTACTGAGAGGAAGATCTCCAGTGACATCAGTTGTTAGATCGATCTGGCCTCGAGTGATGGTCTGGCCAGTAATCGTGATGTAGTCTGGAGTCCCAGCCAGCGTGACATCTCCAGTGTTTGTTCCTGAAGAGGTGCCGCTGAAGGTGCCGTTTTGGGTGGCGAGAGTGCCTAGACCAAGAGTGGTTCGCTGAGCCGCTGCATCAGCATCGTCTAGGAGAGCTTTGCCAGCAGCAGTGATGTCACCGCCCAGCTTCGATGTGTTGACTACACCAGCAGCGATCGTGGTCGAGTTGCTATTGGCGCTGGCTGTTACGTCTCCAACAAGTGGAGCCCTCTCAAAAGCAACCTGTCCAGACGTGGACCAATTTGCAGTGACAGTTGTGGAATCAGTGACAACGCGCTCAGCAGTTAGGCTGGCGTTGGCAGTCCTAACCAAATAGTCCGCATTGATCGGTGCTCCACCTCCACCTCCACCTGTAGACGAGATCGTGATCTCATCGTTGGCAGCATTGGTCGTGAGGATGACGTTGGCTCCAGCGACCAGGGTTAACGTGTCAGTCGGGCTATCAGCAACAACGTCCGCTTCACCAGCTACAGCGATCTTCGAGAAAAGGTTCTGATCGCCTGTGTTGTTTCCGGTTACAGCAGAAGTCCCAATGACAGTCAGTTGAGGGCTCGCCGCACCCAACATCGTGATGCCATTGACTGTGGCTGGAGTGATGGCTCCAAGGGTCAGAGTGATGGCCGGAGTCGTTGTCGGATTAGCAACAACACCACTAACACCATTGGCTGCTACAACGCTGACAGAACTGACGCCTCCAGAACCTCCACCACCACCAGCATACAGCTCCGTAAAGTTGTCATTACACTTATCAAAAGCTGTCCTCAACGGATCGCCCGTTCCGTCGTTGGGAGAACTACCAATGTTGATGACTTGCTGTGGCATGAATCAGGTGGGGTTACGGTCCAGCATCACGCCATGAACCGCCAGAATAGAAATACAGCTTGTTGTTAAGTGAATCGATTACCAATGGGAGCTTCCCTGTAACCGTCACAGGAGCACCAGTAGGCGCCCCATTGATGGCCGGAACGTAGAGATACCCATTGGCCTCAACAGACTCGAACAGCTCGCTGAAGTTGTCGTTGCACTTGCTGTAGGCAATACGCAGCGGATCACCCGAATTGTCATTCGGTACCGCACCAAGATTGATGATCTGCTGTGCCATCAGTAGGAATAGTCAGCGGTGTAGGAAGTCGTGTCAGCTGTCAGATAGGTCGTGTCTGCCCTGTAGATCATGGCTACAGGAGGAAGCACCTCAACAGGGAATGCTCCACCGCCGCCCAGCTGAAAGTAGGATCGGAACAGCTTGCCTTGGATTCCGTTGACGACGACCTCCTTATACCACCACCCATTCTCGATGTTGGTATTGAAGCCCTCGGTCGCAGTGGCCATGACCATCGGGGCCAAGGTCACGTTGTCCCTGAATCCGTCAGTCAGCTTTGGAGGGCCGAAGAAGATGGGCCACCAGAAGTAGAAGTAGTCGTTGACTGTCGAGGTCGCCTGGAAGTCGTAAACCCTATAGGGATCGGTTTCGTAGGACGAATTGAGGAGAAGCACCTCAGGCCCCGTCAGCATCATGGCTGAAGCAGGACCCCAGTAGACCGTTCCAGCAGGGATAACCTTGGTGTAGGTCTCCTCTACAACATTGGAAGGAGAGAAGTACTGAAGCAGGCCAATGGCCTTGACCGTGGCAGTGGCATCGACAGTGAATGGCCCGGTATAGATCGGGGAGTATTCTGTCGGTGTGGTGCCATCGGTCGTGTACCGGATCACCGCGTTCTGAGTGGCGCAGGTGATGGTGACCGTGACGGTCGATGTGAACGACTGACTATCCGGGGAAATGACTGGGTCCGCGACTGGTTCAACGATGAAGCAGACCGCGCCAGGACCACAGTTACATCCGCAGGAGCACATTACTTAATGAAGGTAACGGTTACCATTCTAACGCTGATCGTTTGAGTACCAACGCTTGTATTGCAATATGTTATTAGCCTAAAATACAAAGGAGTTCCACTTAGAGTTACATTCACCTTATCTGTAACTCTTGTTGCCACTTGGCTTACTGTTATTGGGCATCTTATTCCAGTGTCATTCCATGTTCCAGCAGACCCGCTCGTTGAATATTGAAGACCAAAATACGCACCTGAAGCTGAGGCTGGAGTTGCACCGATTAGCCTAAACGTCATCCGGATAGAAATTGGTACAAAATCAAGTATCACTTCCGAAGGATCAGCTGCATTTGGAAATGCCTCCTGTGTTGCGCTTTCAGTTATGTTCAACGAGGCTGCAACGCTGTCATAAAATGTATATCCGCACGATACGGTGTCAGTTCCAGATGACGATGCGTTGAGCGTCGTTCCGCTCATTGACAGATTAGTCCCAAGACTGATTTCCTGAAACACTCCAGATCCAGATGATCCCCTTCCTAGAAGGATGGATCCGGATGTGGCATTAGTCAGATTTGCAAATGGAAGCAGGCCTGAAACCTCGCTGCCAAGAGCAGTGATCTGGCGAGGATGAACGTGATCGCCTCGAGAGAATTTAGCTGACGACCCAGGAGATACTGAACCAAGAGCTGCCGGATTGGAGCTAGAGGCTTGCCCAATGACGTAAGCCGTAGTTGCCAGCTGAGTGGTATTTGTATCAGCCGGAGCTGTAGTGCCAGCAGGAGTACCCGTAAACGTCGGAGATGCCAATGGAGCCTTGGCGGCTAGATCCGAGGTTAGATTGGTAATCTGAGTTTGAGAAAGTGTCAGCGGATCACTTCCAGCAGATGTGTGAGTGGAAGCGTGGGCCGTTGGCGTCCTGGAATCTGTGAGTCTTGTGTCTGATCCAAGAACGACCTGTCCGGACGTGGCGTTTCCAGCCGGTGGAACATTATAGCTAGATGCCGTGCCTAGGCCCAGAGACCTATTAGAAACTGCGGTGATCGCCCCGTTTGCAACCGTGATGCACGGAACATTGTCACCAGCACATCCAGCGGATCCAGTTGCTCCGCTAATCCCAGGCAAAACCCTCTCAGAGATCGAAACAACAGCCCCATTAAGAACGGTCAGGCAAGCCACATTTGCACCAGAACATCCCGCCGTTCCAGTGGCTCCAGCTGTTGGGGTAACAGGAGTTGATGTAGATTCACTACAGTCACACCCACAGATTGCAGATGACGGGATCATAACAAAAAGGGCGAGGCCAGATTAGTCTGACCCCGCCCCTTGTCATTCTAATTCTTAGGTGCAGGTGGCGAGCGTGTAGTTCGCAGCGCAACGCTTGAAGATAACGATCGCGCCAGCCTTCGGGTTGGACCGAGGACGAGGAGCGTAGATCATCTCAGCGAAGTGCCGGCCCTTCTTGAGGAGGGGATCGTAGCACGCATCACCGTCAGCGGCGCCAATGGCGAACGGACCGGTGACCCACTTCCACTCACCCTGATAGCCGTAGGGCGACCAGTTGAGCGAACCCACAGCAGACTGCGGGCGGACGATGTCGGCCTGGAAGACCTCAGGCGACAGGACCACAGCAGCCTCGTAAGGGGCGGTAGCGGGGTTGATCCAGTTCGGGTTGATGTCCTGGGCGGTGCCCTTGGTCGTGGTCGTGTTGGACCAGCGAGGAACCTCAACGTAGCTGGTGCCGTTGTGGGTGAACCGCATCGGCAGCACATTGACGAGATGCCGGAAGTTCTGGATCACCTTGGTGGCGCCAATCCGCTTCATGAACAAGCTAGGCTCGGCCCAGCGGATGTCCTGGCGGTACTCAGGCACGTTGCGAACCAGCTGCTGGCTCATCTCCATGCCGATGTCGAGCGAGAAGGTCGGGCCGACATCAGTGAGGGAGACGAAACCGTAGCTGTCAGGCAGCGTGGCACGATTCTGGATCAGCTGAGCCGCGAGGGTCTCAAGCATCTCCAGGGTCACCTGAGAGGTCGCAGCAGCAGCCGTCAGCGTCGAGCTTGCAGCGGTCGGCGTGGCAAAGCCAGAGCCGGCAACATAGATCGGAACGCGGCGAGCGTAGGTGCGCTGGAGGTGGTACTCCCAGTCCAAGCGAACGTAGTTGGCCAGGTTCTGGATGTATCCCTCGAGGAACGCCTCAGGAGCGTGATCGAAGTACAGGTCGTCCTTACAGAGGAGCGGGCCCTTCCAGCCGCGCTTAAACGGGCTGTAGGTCTCGGACTTGAAGCCGACATCAACCTGGTTGTAGGTCGTATCGCAGCTTCCGCCGTTGGAGCCGTTGGAGAGGCTAACCGCATCCCATGCAGCGGTGACGCCGGTAGGAGCAGAGTTGAGGACCGTGAAGGTCGTGTGGGTCAACCCGGAGTTGGGCTCGAAAATGCCGCGTTGGATCAGCGTATCATAGATACTGTCGAACGTTGCACGCTTGTAGATTTCCGGGGACAGGTACTCCGTCGCAACCGGCATGATGTCGAAGACATTAGAACAGGCCATAAGATGAATTATCTGATGAGATAACAATAGGATCTACACTCGTAGATTCATTGTAATCAGTTGTTTATGTTCCGCAGGTCAGCGCGGTTGAGACCGATTGTTGTTAGCCAGACAACCGTTAGGCTGTTCGTTAGATGTGGTAATGTTGTAACGTAGTCAATAAAAAAGTGCCCCCAGGTTTCCCCAGAGGCACTTAGTGGGTTTGGATGGATTATGCGGCCATGGCCTCGCGGATGGCAGACCACATATCTTTAGGTGCGGAGTCGCTGCCGGACGCGACAGCCTTTCCTCCACTCTTTGATGTTAGTCGATCGATCTGAGAATAAGCAGCCTTCAGCTCATCATGAGCCTTCTGAAGCAATGGAGCCATCTGCTTCCCGTATTGAGCGTAGAGGACAGCCTCAGCCAAGACCTCTGGGGAGTTGTTCCCAAAGAGCAGATCCTGAGCAGCCTTCAGATTGGTCTCCGCTTCCTCACCTTTGAAGATGGGGTTCTCAGCGAACTTGGTCTTGAAGACGTTCTGGAATGTGGTCCGGGCTAAAGCGTCAGCCTGCACTCGAGCGGCCTCCTGCTTGGACTTCTCCTGAGATTCCCACTCGGTAACATACTTCTGCTCGTCCCTTAGGGCGTTCTGCTTCTTTTCAATCGCCATGGAGGCATCCTCAACATGACGAATAAACGCAGCCTGCTTGTGGATGGGCAGGTTTTCGGTGATGGCCTGGATGGCCTGATCACGCTCCGGTGAGTCGGGCGCCTTGAGCACCTTGTCCACCTCGGCATGATACTGATCGGGAACAAATTTCTTGGCCCGAGAGACAGCCTGCTCGATGGGTGCGTCGAAGGTTTCCCGGAACTTCGGGTGCATCTCGACATTGAGACGACGCAGAGCCTGGGTCAGCTGATCGTTCTCCTCCTTGGTCTTCTTGAACAAGTCGGGATCGAACTGCTGCTTTAGGGCGAGAACTTCCGCCTCAAGAGCTTCAGCCTTTTTAGCAGCCTCGTCTCTTGCGGCCTTGAGCTTGGCCCAGGAGGATTTCGCTTCCTCACTTTTGGCGCTTTCGGGTGGAGCTTCATCGGTTGCAGTGGGTTCAACAGCTTCCTTTGCGACAACCTTCTCAACCTTCTTTTCGGCCTTGGTGTCCAATCCAAGAGCCTTGTCCTTCGGGGACACAGGAAGTGGATCCTTGGTTGTGTCGCGGTCCTTCTCGAACCGACGATCTGGCTCCACAGGCTCAGCAGCTTTGGCTTTATCAAACTCGCTGGCTTGCGCCCGGAGCTTGGCCCACGCCTCCCCTATTTGGGTGCCGAATTGAGTGGGCTGTGAATGTGCGTTCTCCCGGCCCTCAGTCATGGGGGTGGGGACTTGAGCTTCTATCGTTTTACCTTCCATAGCTATTCTTCAAATGTGGGTGTCTCTTCGATCTCATCATCGATGGGCTTGGCCAACGAGAGGAGAAGATCCAGGGCGTACTCGTAGCCGGCGCAGAACATGGCCTGGGATGCGAGCTGATGAGGCGTTAGGCCTAGCGGTAGGTTGCTCTTGGATGGCCGGCTGGCGATCAAAGTGGCGTAGGCAGCCTTGAAGTCGGCGTTCGTCATAAGCCGTTGAGCGGCAGTGACAAGCTCGTTGTCCTTGCGCCATTCAACATGACTTGTGCCTGGATCTGTAGAGAACTTAATAACGTGAGGTTTGCGCTTGAAGAGTCTCATTTCATTAGTGAATCAAGGTCCTTCACGGGGATCTCGATCCACGCGGATGTGTAGTCGTTGATACCCATGCTGACAACATATTTTTTGCCGTCGAGAATCGAGCCGCACGGGAACACAACCAGTGGCAGTCCTTCGATCCAAGGGTCTTTCTGGCTTCCGGACAACAGCGGCTTGCGTGTCATCCGTTTCATCTTGAATGGTGGCTTGGCTTCGAAGGCGTAGGCTCCCATGTGGTACTGACGTTTCTTCTCTGTCCACTTTGTGGAGCTGTGGAAGAAGCAGATGTACTCGTCACCAACTCTGATCGGAGGACTTCCGCCCCTCATGTGGCCCCACTTCCATCCGAATGCAGGGGTTTCCCACTTTTCTGCTACCTCTCGATTTTCCCACTTAACCACCTGATGCGGCTCAGTGTTGTATATCATCATCATCTGGCCGTCGTGCTCGAAGAAGATCCAGTTCTTCTCGTTGCCTGACTGCATTAGAATTGATCCACCATTGCCGCCATATATGGGATCCCATGTTTCCATGGGCTGAAACCCTTCGTTCAGAAACGCCACCTGCTGATGCGCTCCACTGTAGGTCGCGTTGCGATAGATCTGAAAAGTGCAGTATGACAGCACCATTCGACCATTGATCGAAGTGATTCTTGGATCCTCCCAGTGCTGATCCTTGTAGTTGCGGTTCTTGAGATTGATCTCAACGAACGCTTCTGGCTTGTGCTCCTTGTTTAGACGGAATGCTACCAAGCTATTTTGGCCAAGATGATGCCAAGGAATTGGAGCTGCACGTCTAGCTATCAACCAATCGTCACCATTGATTTGGATGAGAGCCGGATTGAAGAACCTTGTGTCAGGTGTCTGAGCTTTACCGAAATCAAAGAACCCAACATTCCAAGGAGTCTGATCCTTGATGGATGGGGTCATGGCTTTGAGTAGATGCCAAATTTGGGATATTCCTTGATGACCTTGACGCCAAGGCTCTTGAGGAGAATCAACGCCTTGTCTTGTCCGTCCCAGTCGATGTCATCCATGATGATGACGGAGCCTTGTTTAAGCTTGGGCCACCAATCTTTAACAGTGCGACAAGACACCTCTTCGCTGTGGTTGCTGTCGAAGTGAATCAGATCGATGGATCCGTCAGCGAAATAACACAGACAGTCCTTGTCGTGCTTGGCGATGTGAGAAGTGTAGGAAAGAAGCTCAAACTCCTGAATCTTGTCGAAGTAGGAGCCGATGATTCCTTCCCATGGCACGTTAGCCCACCAGTCCTTGTTTACATCAGAAGATGT
>JBIPMW010000192.1:0-3714 GCA_044376455.1 Crocinitomicaceae bacterium
TGGCGAGTGATCCTAGAGAACCCACTGCCCGGAGAAAAAAATACCTACAGCGGAACAATCGTGCGCATATAAGGCCTCCTGACTCATCGGAATTGCTTACATTTGTTGAGCAAGAACCTGTGCAGTCTCATGAGCATTATTCACGTATTACCAGACCATATTGCCAATCAAATTGCAGCCGGAGAAGTCATTCAAAGACCTGCTTCGGTTGTCAAGGAATTGCTTGAAAATGCCGTCGATGCAGGCGCTAGCCAAATCTACCTCATCGTCAAAGATGCAGGCAAAACCCTCATTCAAGTTGTCGACAACGGTAAGGGGATGGATGTTACAGATGCGGAGAAATGCTTCCTCAGACACGCAACCAGCAAACTGAGTAGCGCCCAAGATCTTTTTCAATTACAAACCAAAGGTTTTCGTGGTGAGGCCCTCGCCTCAATTGCTGCCATTGCACATGTGACGCTCAAAACCAAACAAGCCGAGCAAGAAACCGGCATCAAAATAGAAGTCGAAGGCAATCAAATCAAAAGTAAAACGCCAGCAATTTGTGATACCGGCGCTTCGTTTGAAGTCAAAAATCTGTTTTACAACGTCCCTGCTCGCCGCAATTTTTTAAAAAGCGATCAAATTGAATTGGGGCATATTCAAAATGAATTTGAACGCGTCGCCTTAGCTCATCCGGATCTCGGTTTTTATTTCATTCATAACAGCCAAGAAATCCTCACCTTGCCAGCAGCCAATTTACGCATGCGTGTTGCGGGCATTTTGGGCCGCAATAGCAATGAAAAATTGGTTCCGATTGAAGAAAGCACAGATATCGTTCGGGTATCTGGATATGTTGGCAAACCAGACATGGCCAAAAAAACACGCGGTGAACAATACCTGTTTGTCAATCAGCGCTACTTCAAAGAGCCCTATTTCCATCATGCCATTACCAAAGCATTTGAGGGCATGATCAGCGACAAACACCACGCGAGCTACTGCATCTTTCTTGAAGTCGATCCGCAAAAAATCGATGTCAATATCCACCCTACCAAAACAGAAATCAAGTTTGAGGAAGAGCGTTTTATTTACTCTATATTACTCAGTAGCGTCAGACAAGCGCTCGGAAAACACAATATTTTTCCAAGCCTTGACTTCGATCAAGACACCGCTTTTGACGTTCCGCTAGAAGTCAGAAAAACAGAACCCATTGAACCTCAAATTGTGGTCAATCCGAGCTACAATCCATTTCATAGCAGTCAGTCCGTGTCTTCAAATAACGCTCCTGCCTACAGCAATGCGATTAAAAGTGCAGGATTCGAGCACCAAAACCTCGATGCCGCAGCTTGGCAAAACTTCTATGACATCGAAGAAAAACCAGCAATACAGCAGCAGGCTATTTTTACGGAACAACAATTTAAAACCAATTACCTCCTACACGACAAATACTTGCTAAGCCCGAGTAAATCAGGATTTTTAGTCATTGATATAAAAAGGGCGCAAAACCGCATACTATTTGATCAGCTCATGCAACAATTTGTTGCCCAACCACTCAGCTCTCAACAATTACTCTTTCCTCATGAACGCAAACTCAGTGGCGAAGCAAAAATAAGCTGGGGCACGCACCAAAGTTTATGGCAACAACTGGGCTTCATTTACGAGCTTCAGGACGCCAATTTGTCTATACATGGCGTACCCAGCCTACTCTCAGAACAATACCTTGACGAATGCCTGGATCAACTGACCGATGCGTCGAGCTATCGCGACATCGACAGCGGAGACGTGGCACATTTTTTGGTTTCCAAACTTGCACTCTTTGCTTCTAAAAACTTTAAAATGAATAGCCAAGAGGAGGCCGTTCAATTTGTCGAAGACCTTTTTCAATGTGCACAACATAGTCATACCCCAGCAGGTAAAATTATCATGAGTACACTCACCTTCGAAGAACTCGCTAAAAAATTCTAATATGTTTCAGCAACTTCCACAAGTCACCAAAAATATATTGCTCTTAAATATCGCTTTTTTCGTAGCAAGCCTGATCCTCAAAAGCCAGGCCATTGATCTGGAAATGACACTTGGTGCGCATTACGTGAACTCACCTTTCTTTGAACCCTATCAGGTGATTACGCATTTTTTCATGCACAGCACTAATAATTTCTTGCACATCTTTTTCAATATGTGGTTGTTTGTTATGCTTGGATCCTATCTCGAAAGAATCTGGGGTCAGAAGCGCTTTTTCATCTTTTACCTTGTCAGTGCGTTAGGCTCTTTTGCACTCTACAACATGATTGGTTTTATTGAAATCCAACATCTCAAAGCGCAATTAGCTCAGCAATTTGACCTCGAACAATTCAATTACTTCCTCAAACATAGTGTCGATTTAAATGGAGATTTAGCCACACAAATCAACAGCTATCTCATCGACAACCAAATTGCCGTTACTCCTGAAGTCAATAGCTACCTCAGTAAATCGATTACACCAATGGTCGGGGCCTCAGGTGGCGTTTTCGGCATCATGACCGCTTTTGCGATATTATTTCCAAATACTGAGTTCAGACTTTATTTTGCCATTCCTGTCAAAGCAAAATACTTGGTGACTGCCTACTTTTTATTTGAATTATACCAATCCTTTCAGTACAATGCCGGAGACAACGTCGCGCATTTAGCGCATGTTGGAGGGGCTATCGCTGGTGCGATAATGGTACTCTACTGGAGAAAATCTGACCGCTCAAACTTTTGGTGATGAATCCGTTTGTGGCTCAAATAAAACAACTTTATCAAAATGGCTCCATGACCGTTCGTTTGGTCATGGTCAATGTGGGCATATTTGTCATTATTCAGTTATTCAATGCGCTGGAAAGATTACAAATTATTGACAGCAGCTCAACTATCATTTCCTTAGACTGGAGTCATTTATTGTTTGCCCTACCAGTAGAGCCAATTGGTGTATTATGGAAACCCTGGACGCTGTTTAGTTCACTGTTTGCACATTTTAGTTTGTTACACCTTTTCTCCAATTTGCTGTTCTTATTTTTTGCAGGTAATACCTATGAACGCTTCTATGGGCCAAAACGCTTATTACACCTCTATATCCTAGGAGGAATTGCAGGTAACCTAACAGAAATACTCGCCCATCTGATCTTCCCATCGCTGCAAAACGAAAGTTTCTCAATTGTTGGGGCTTCGGGGGCAATTATGGCTATTTTTAGTGCATTGGCCTTTGCGCAACCCCAACTACAAGTAAAATTGTTTGGCGTATTTCCACTTAAAATTATTTTTCTTGCACTCTTTTTCTTTCTTAAAGACCTCAGCTCGATAGGTAGCCCTGATCAAATTGCCCATTTTGCCCATTTGGGAGGTGCCCTATTCGGTTTTTTCAGTATACAGCAATTCTGGCACATTCGGATGGCTCAGCCCTGGCTTGGTCTTCACTTTCAGACAAAAGCGTCTCATTTAACGGTAAAAAAAGGGGGGCGACCACTCACCGATGAACAATTCCGAGCGCATAAGCAAGAAAAACAAGCTAAACTAGATCAAATCCTCGATAAAATTTCTAAAAAGGGATATGATGCCTTGAGCAAAGAAGAAAAAGACTTTTTATTTCAACAAAGCAAGGATGTCTAAAAAGCGAAATATTTTGTTGTCTGGGCCTTTTAAAATGGCTAGTGCACTCAGCTTCATTGGCTTGCTATTGAGCTATTTGGCACCGTTTATTCACCCTAGTTCAATTCCTGC
>JBIPMW010000292.1:0-3714 GCA_044376455.1 Crocinitomicaceae bacterium
AAGAATTGATGCACCATCCAGTATTGTTAGTAATAGTATCAGTTAGTTCTTCTTCAGTTGGTGAAGTCCAAAGACAATTTGTTGCTTCTTGAATGATCTCATCTTGCTCTTCTTGAGTGAGATCTTCACCATCAAAATCAAACTCAATTTTGGTGATTTTGTAGTAGTTCATGACGTTTGAGTTGTTTTGGACTTTTTAAGTCTTGCAGAGATTGCTTGACTTTGCAACCTCTGCTGTGACAGTTTCAGAACTGGATAAGTTTCATGCAAATACTTCAGTCAGTTTAATAAACTCACCCCCACGAACTTCATAGATGTTGACACGTTCGCCAGAAAGTTCAACGCTCCAATCGTATGCAACATCATAAGCATGTTCAAGATCAGTATACCATTCTGCATCATCTTTGCAGAAGTTGTTGGAAGTGGGAAGAACAGCAAACATGTCGTTGTGTTGTTTTCGACTTTTTAAGTATTGCAGAGATTGCTTGACTTTGCAATCTCTCTTGTGCCAGTTCTTAAAGTGTCACCCCTCCAGAAGTTCAGGATAGTATTCTTCACATTCAGTGATCAATTCTTCATCAGAATACTTTGCATAACTCTCGTCCAGATAATCATAACAGAGCATGGTCATTGTCTTAAGATCCATATCATCCAACATCTGCTGAATGAGTTGTTCTTGAAGTTCAGTGCGATTCATTTCAGAAGTTGGGTAAAGTTGTCAGCAACGATTTGACAGGCAAGATCTTGAACCTCAGAGAGGTAATCTACCTGACCGAACTGTGATTCTAGTAGAGAGATCAGATCCTCTTGGATTTGTTCGCGAACTGAAATAATATCAGTGCGATTCATGTCGTTGTGTTGTTTTCGACTCTTATAGAATACATGATTTTGGACTCTGTGCTCATATCATGTGCCACTGATCTGATTGGCACAATGGTACGATCTGCTGGTATGGGATCGCTGTTGCACTTGAGACTCACCGAGAATGCTTGGTATGACTGAAGCAAAAATCAGATTTTTCTGCAATTCTATGTCACAGATGGATCTGGTCATGTCTGAGATTAGAATTAACGAAAAAACAGTTTTTGATACAAATACAAAAAAAGAGAGGTATTACCCTCTCTTCTCTCTTATGTTTTAAGAATACAAATCATTTGCATCCTCTGGTGTCATGAATCGACCTGGACATTTACTCTCCATGATCTCATAATAACGTCTTGTTGCAGTACGACCAACAGAAGGATAATGAGAATCAAGTCGAACAAATGATCGAACTGCAATCTCTACTGCATCGTCGCTATGAGTATCGAAATACTTGCGAAACTCAGTGAGAATAACTGTTGCAGCATCTGATCCAATTTCAGGAGAAACATGTTTCAGATAAAGGTCTGCAATGCAGTTCAATTCTTCATCAGTCCAGGGAATGATGTTTTTACGATTAACCTGCGTTGTTTTGCCTTTTGTCCAGGTTTTCATTGGATTGGCATACTGAACCTTACCAAACAATGCACGTTCAATGTTTCGATAAAGAATGCGATCTTCGCGTTCTTCAAATACATTCAACAGTCCAAACTTTGATACCTGATCTGAATAAGAATCGTAGAAGTCCTTTTCAGTTTGGGATACAGTAGTAACAGTCATGATGATACAATCAGAATTTAATTTCCTCAAGTGTAGGTTGATTTTGCTCTTCACTTGTCAGAGATTCAAGAATTTCAAGAATCTCATTGCCAGTTTCGCCTTGCTTGAGAAGATTGATCAGAGTAGACTTAGGCATCATCAAAAAAGTAAAGGAGTTTGGTTGAATCAGTTTAATGTCATGATTCAGGACAAGATGTTTAGAACGTAGGTTTTTTTACTTCTTCAGCATAACGCTCTGCAAAGCATCCTGATAGAAACACTGAATCATGAACTTGTGGTGTTTCGTTGTGCATCAGTTGTTGATTGAACTTAAAGCAACTCCAAACGATTTGCTTTGTTTCAATATCAGATGCAGGACTGTAGGATTGCATGATTCAGTTCAGAAACAGTTGTTGAATCTTGAGTTGCACAGAATCACAGAGATCTGATTCTTCATCACCATGATCTTGAAACTCACTCATTGCTTCATAAATTGCATCCCATTCTTCATTTGTGAAAAACTCTTTGATGCTGGTAGTGTCAGTCATGAGTTGTAATTTTGGTGATTATGGGGATTTTACAATCCCCATTTTAATAGAATCAGATCATCACATTGCGATGATTTCAAGATCACCATGCTTCAGAGCACGATTCAATTCGCGACCCCAGGATGTTGCTTGTCGTGCTTCATCATCACTCAGAAGATCAATCCAACGAAGTGCAGCGCCATCATCCTCAAAAGCATACTGATAGATTTTATCAGGATTGCTATGGAAGATCACCAGCAGATCATAGGTTCCTTCCATCTCTCCAGAGATTACAGAGAGTTGGGAGATTGCACTGCTGTTTACAGACTGATGAACAAAAGTGCGTGAAGCGGTTGCGGTTGTCATGATTGGTGTTCCTTGAACTTCTTAAGAATACAGGATTTTGGTGGGAAAAACCAAGGGGTGTGCCAGAAATTAAACTGGCACACCTGCTACCAAGTAGCAGGTTTATAAATAATAAAAGAATGGAGAAAGTTATGAATCATTATGTCTATTACTCGTATGAAGATTGGGGCAGAGGATACATTGGCATAAGACAATGTGAGTGTAACATTTGTGAAGATGATTACTTTGGCAGTTACTATGATAAGACATTTAACCCAACAAATAAAATCATTTTGATGGAATGTAATACCAGAGAGGAGGCATTAGCAGCGGAGGTTATTCTTCACAACTTTTATGATGTGAAGAATAACCCACATTTTGTAAATCAGGCAAATCAAACTTCATCAAAGTTTGATTATGATAATACTGGAATGCCTATGAGTGAAGAAACAAGGAAAAAGATAAGTGAAGCAAAGAAAGGGCACTTAAAAGGCAAAAAGCAATCACCAGAACAGATTGCTAAAAGAATGGAATCAAGAAGAAATGGTGGAGGATGGAATAAAGAAACTGGCAAAAAGATTAGTCAATCATTAAAGGGCAACATTCCTTGGAATAAAGGTAAAAAAGTTGGTCCTATGAGTGAAGAACAAAAGGAGAAAATAAAAAATACAATGAAAGAGAAAGCAAAGTCTCGTCAAAGAAATGATGACGGGACTTTTACATCAACGCTTATATAACCAACCTCCACTCCAGTCTGCATTTTCAAGTGCCCATTCCCTCTCGTTAGCAATCAAAAGGTTGCACCTTTCTCCCTTTGCAGGACTACGCCACGATGCCGACTTTAGAACCGAACCAGTGTTCTTGTCTACAAAACAATGTACGCTCTTGCTACCATGAGCGATCATAATCACTTTCAGATATTTCTTACCTTCTTCAATTTCATACTTGTAACCAAAGTCATAAGTACCATCGGCAATTTGTTGCAAACACTGATTATGATAATCAGCGTTCATTTCTTTCTCTACAGAAAGACGATGTTGCTTTGTGTTGTAAAGTCGAAAATCAATCTCAAGTGCTTCGCAAAGAGATTGAGTATACTTCAGAACCTCAGATTTGCGATCGGTGAGAGTTGCAGTCATTTGCTTGAATTGCTTTGACTCTTTAAGAATACAGGATTTTGGGCACTGTGCTCATTTGCTGTGCCAGTTCTACGAGTGTCACA
>JBIPMW010000193.1:0-3710 GCA_044376455.1 Crocinitomicaceae bacterium
AGAACGCTCTCGGGCAGCCACTTCTCTTGAAACCGATGACTGGATGCAAGTACATCCTGATGTCAATACCTCCTTTATTGGCTATGACCAACTCAGTGCAAGTGTTCAAATCATCAAGCACCGTAAGGTAAGTCAAAAAGGCAAAGTTTTTTATCAGCTTGTTTTGGACCAAACACCTTTTTATGCAGAAGGTGGCGGCCAAATCGGTGACAGCGGAAGTTTAACAAATGACCAAGAGCAAATTCATATTTTCGATACCAAAAAAGAAAATAACCTCATCGTACACCTCACCGCCGAACTTCCTAAAGACCCAACTGCTACATTTAAAGCGCAGGTCAATGCACAAAAGCAAGCCGACACCGCCAAAAATCATAGCGCTACGCACCTTTTGCACCATGCCTTGCGCACGGTTTTAGGTACACACGTTGAGCAAAAAGGTTCGTTGGTTACTGAAAAAGGCCTCCGTTTCGACTTTTCTCATTTCTCTAAAGTCACCGATCAAGAACTTGAGCAGATTGAAGCACAAATCAATGCTGCTATTCAAGCCAACCTTGCGCTCGAAGAAAATCGTGCACTCGACATTGAAGCTGCTAAAGCCAAAGGTGCCATGGCGCTTTTCGGCGAAAAGTACGGCGATAAGGTCCGCGTGATCCAATTTGGTGCATCGGTTGAATTATGTGGCGGTATCCATGTACACAATACCGGTCAAATCGGTGTGGTTAAAATTGTTGCTGAAAGTGCTGTAGCAGCCGGCATCCGCCGAATTGAGGCCATAACAGGCACAGCTGCCATGACTTACTTCCGTGAAAAAGCAGCTCAACTAGAACAAATTGATGCCTTACTGAAAAAGCCAAAAGATCTTGTCAAGGCCATTGAAGAATTGCAACATAAAAACAGTGGCTTGCAAAAAGAACTCGAGCGCTTTGCGAAGTTGCAAGCCCAACAGCTTAAAGACGAGCTCAACACAGAAGTAGTTGCACACCAAAACATGCACGTGCTTTTTAAAGAACTCAATACAGATGCTGCAACAGCCAAAGATATTTTGTTTCAACTGCGCCAAGATTTCCCCAATTTTGTTGGTGTTATCGGACACAAAGAAGCTGACAAATGTGGGATCACCATCATCCTGAATGAAGCATTAGCAAGCGCAAAAAATTGGCAAGCCAATCAGTGGATCAAAGAAATCTCCGGACACATCCAAGGAGGTGGCGGCGGTCAGGCAGCTTTTGCAACAGCCGGTGGTAAAAACCCTAGTGGCTTGGCTACGGCACTCGCATACCTAAAATCAAAACTTGGCTAAGCGCAAAAAAGTCTTAATCCTCACCTATTACTGGCCCCCGAGCGGCGGCACGGGTGTGCAGCGTTGGCTACATTTTTCACGCTATTTGCAAGCCTTAGGTTGGGACCCTATCATTTACACGCCAAGTAATCCTGAAGCCCCAGTTCAAGATGAAAGCCTCATGGCTTTTGTGCCAAAAGATATTCATGTTATCAAACGCGATATCTGGGAACCTACCCAACTCTACTTGAAACTCACGGGCAATGCAGGCAAACAGATGCACACAGGTTTTCTTCAAGAAAAAAGTGGCGCTAAGCCCGGATTTATCAAGCGCTGCTCAATGTGGTTGCGCGCCAATATCTTTATTCCGGATGCTAAAATGGCCTGGATTAAGCCCTCCACAAAATATTTAGCGGCATTTTTAGAGGAACAGGAAGTTGCTGCCATTATTTCCACTGGGCCTCCGCACTCATTGCACCTCATCGCACGCAATCTCAAGCGCAAAACAAAACTTCCTTGGATTGCCGACTTCCGTGACCCCTGGACTCAAATTGACTGGTTTGAGCAATTGCCGCTCACCAAATGGGGCTTGCGCTTGCATCAAAAACTAGAACAAAGCGTGCTGAAAGAAGCGGATCAATTAGTCGTAGTAAGCCGCGACATGCAACAACAAATGGAAAAATTAGCGGGGCGTAAACCGACATTAATAAGTAATGGCTTCGCACCAGAAGATTTTGTTGGTTTTGAAAAAAAGCAAGATCCTTATTTTACCATTCTTCATACCGGCTCCATCAACAAAGACCGCAACCCTACTGCATTGTGGTCTAGCCTCAGTAGTTTTGCCAAAAGCAATCCTGCGTTTGCAGAAAAATTGCGCATTCGCCTGATTGGTGCCCTTGACGCTTGTGTAAAAGACGATTTAGCCGCTCATGACCTCTTGAAATATACACACTTTGAGAATTTTGTGCCACACGAACGTGTGCTTGAAGAATTGGCTTCTTGCAGCCTGCTATTGCTGCCCCTTAACAATGTAAAAAGTCAAAAAGGAATTGTCACGGGTAAGTTATTTGAATACCTGGCCAGCCAACAGCCCATTTTAGCCATTGGGCCTAAAGACGGGGATGCGGCTGCAATACTCAACGAACAAGAAGGTACTTTGATGATTGATTTTGATACGGAGGTTCCTTGGTTAGAGGTCATTCAAATGGCGCAACACCCCATCGACCGTACACAAACGCTAAGCCCTTATTCAAGAGAGGAATTAGCGAAGGAGATGCATGATTTGCTTCTATCAATTACAGATCATGATTAAAGTAACTGTCATCATACCAACTTATAATTCAGCATTTTTTATTGAAGAAACATTACAATGTATTTTCAATCAAGAAGGAATTAATGAAGTCTTTTCACTGGAAATTTTAGTAATCGACGATTGTTCAACTGATGAAACTGAAGAGATCTGCAAAAAATATGACCTCATTTTTTTAGCAAATGACAAAAATTCAGGAGGCCCTAACAAAGGGCGCAACCTCGGTTTAAAAAAAGCAACTGGCCAATACATCTGCTTATGTGACCACGATGACCATTGGCACAAAGATAAAATACTTACCCAACTTAAATATGTTCAGTATGCACCAATAATTAGCGGAGGTTACTGCGTCAAAAACGTGCTAACAAAACAACTAATTTATCGTGGAGCTGAACTCACTCAAGCTCGATTTTTTGAACAAAATCAAACATTAATATCGCTTTTAAAGAGGTCATTTACTGATCAAGTAATATACTTATCCGGCATCATGTTCAGCGCTCAATTAAAACACATTTATTTTGAAGAAGAATTTGGATTTCTTGACTATGATTGGTTTGTTAGACTTTTTGAAAATCAAGTGAGTATTCAAGTTCCGGCAGTATTATTTACCAGGATGGTTAGAAATGAAAATCTATCCCTCAATGAAAACTATAGAATCCACGATTATCAAAATGGTTTGGCTACCCTGAATCAATTCAGCAAGTCCTTTCCTAAAGAATGTACCATTGGTAAATCAAAATTTAATGGCACTTTAGCACGTTATTATTACCTTGTTGGAAACATGCCTAGTGCTCGAAAATATTTCCTCAAAGCTGGACTATCTCCAAAAAACCTTCTGTTTTATATTACCTCTTTTGTGGGGCATCAATTGATAAAAAAGTACATTCATTTTTTTGGCTAACCATGAAGTCTTTATTGATCGAAATTTTAAAATATTACCGCGCATCAAAACACAAAATGAAAATGTTGCGCCATCATGGCTGGGGTATCGCAGCGCACCTTAGACCGAGTATTCGAATTAAAAAAGAATGGCACGGCAGTTTATATGGCGGCTTTTATGTTCATCCCGCAGTTATTCAATCAAATGCAACCGTAATATCAATTGGTATTGGAAAAGACATT
>JBIPMW010000430.1:0-3706 GCA_044376455.1 Crocinitomicaceae bacterium
TTACACAGAGTCCACAGACTTTCGCCCCATTTCAGAAGCCCGATTCCGTGTGTCCCACGGTACGTTGACCGCCTATAGCTTCTTGTACTTGTTGCGCGCGACTTTTTACCCGGCCAAGCTTTTCTGGCCGGAACCCCCTAAGCCGAGTTTTCAAGGTGCTGCGCCGTCCACTTGGTTTTCGAGACTGGCCCTTTAATTCTAACGTAAAGCCGCCGTAGAACGGCGGGGTTTCAGACCCAAAATTTCCGATGATACCAAAAGGAAGCATTAACGGCCACATCGAGATCGTAGCGGCGGTGTAACTCGATATAGCTAAGAACGTAATCCTTACAATCGTGGGAACCCAACCAACGCCGGCGAGCGCTCAACTTCGTCTCTCCGACATACAGTACGATGTTACTAACATGGTCGATCTGAAAATAGAGGCAGCCTTGATTGGAATCGTCGGGGGGTTCGATGTCGGGACGGCGATAGAAGTCCGAGGGGTGACGCGGTAAAGAAAAAGGATCGATCTCATCGGCAGTGTGCCATGTGGTCTGCGGTAGATCGAATAAAGTCGGTTGCTCGATCGCCGTCTTTCCCTCTCTTACCTGTCGTTGATAGTCTGCAATCCTCTCCTTCCAAGCGAATAGGAAATCCTCGCTCATCTGGGTGGCTTTCTCCCTTCGATAGTCGCCGCCCGCAACAAATAAACTCAATTGTTTCACTGCGCCCCCTCGACTTCTGGCATTATATTATACTAGACGATAGGTTTCTTTTGACGAGTAGAACAGAAGTATTGTGAAAGTTAACGGTAACGGACAAGCCAAAATCCTCTCTCAAGTCGAACTAGATCGTTTGTTCGCTGGTTTCGATAACGATCGGGATAGATGTCTGTTTGGCATCTGTTTCCACACCGGCTGCAGGATATCAGAGGCATTGCAACTGACCGTCAACGATGTGGGAACGACGATCACCTTCAGGAAGTCCACCACCAAAGGCAAGAAGGGAACTCGTTCTATCCCCGTCAATCCTGCCCTGCGGAAAATCCTCGACCTTTACCTGCAAGAATTTCAACCCGATAGTTACCTTTTTCCTTCCTTCCACAACGCTAGAGAAAAAGGACACCTGCATCGATCGAGTGCCGACCTGATCCTAAGAAACGCTTGCGAACGGGCGGGACTAAAAGGAGTCTCGACCCACAGCTTCCGTAGGTCGGCTTTGACCATGATGAGTAACCGGGGTGTGCCGCTCCGGGTAATCCAAAAAATCAGCGGTCACAGTAGTCTGGAAGTCCTGCAAAGATACCTAGAGGTCAGCGATGAGCAGATCGGGGCTGCCGTTGGCCTATTAGTCTAAGGAGTTGACCCGCTTCCCGTTGATTCAATAGTTAGAGTTGACCGAAAATTAAGATGAGCAAAATTCCTGATTGCGATCGTTGTCTGCTATATACCCATCAAATCTACTTCGTCTGTGCCGTCCATCCCGAAGGGGTAGAAACAGCAATTCTCATTTTAAGGTTTCATGACATTAAAACCCTTGCACCTAGAGGGGTTAATAATTCTTAACGAATCTCTAGATCGCTGAAACAACGCAAAATCGTTTCAAAATGAGAATTGCTGGGGTAGAAACAGAAAAGTGTCCCGATTTCCGCCCCGACCCGGAAGCGATCGAGGACAAAGAACTGTGGTCGCCAGTCGGGTATTCGTGGTACGGTGACGAATTGATACCGGATCGACTCTGCCGTTACACGCGAGAAGAACAGGAGAAAATATTAGACACTCATCCCTTCTTTACGGGTGTTTGTCCCGATTGCCAACATATCTTTACCAGCAGTCCCACCCCGCGAGATATTTGGCAATGCCCAGAATGCGGCGGTTGGGAATCTGATTGACATTATGCGACTACTGCTACTATGCCGTCTTTAACTATTTCCTTAAACATTTTGAAGTTAACAAATCTAGATAACCAATTAGACTTAGACATGGTTATTCTTCAGCAGTCAACCCATACAAATTAGCAACCTTATCATCAATATAAAATTGAATTAAGTTACAATCTGTCATATTCTTCTGGCTCTCTATCTGAAACTTTAGCTAATGCTTGTTGAAACTTCTCCCAACTTCCCTGTTGTGCTTTTTCTTCTAGATAATCTTTAGTCATCCAAGAGGATATTTGGGCAGATAAAGCCATTGTTACCAGTTGCTCTACTGGTATGTTTTGTTTATTGGCTAAGGTTTCAATTTGTTGATATAAAACATCTGGAATGTTTGTGCTTAGTTTCATGGTTTTATTTCTCCTAGTAATCGTAAAAATTGTTTGGGTGTTAAAATAAAAATGCCGAATTTTTCAATGGGTTTTAGGTCTCTTTGATTGTAACTGATTATAAAATTAGCTTGACATTTGAAAGCTAAGTCTATCAGAAAGTCATCATTTTTGTCTTTGGCTAATGGTCGCCAAATATAAAAGATTTCGTGATGGTTGGCTAGATGGCAAATTCCATTAATAATGTTATCTATGTCTTCATTGTTTAAATCTATTTGTTGTTGTTCTCTTTTTAGTATTTCTTCGTACTCAAAAACTAGGGTGGCAGATACATTGATTTGAAAGCGTTGGTCATTGAGTATGGTTAAGAGTTTATAGGATGCTCCTTTATTAGAGAGCAATCCGGCTAAGATTACGTTAGTATCAATGACTATTTGATAAGGAGTTTCTGTCATAATTAATCCCCCCTAATAGTCTTCATTTCCTCAGCAGTCAACCCATACAAATTAGCAACCCTATCATCTATCTTTAGTTCGGAATCGGTATGCCCCGTATCTTTGCTGGATACAGAGAAAAACGCCGTCACCAACAGCCATTTCCATTGGAGTTCAATCAGGTAAAGTACCAGGTGCGATTTGTACTGTGCGGGTATAGACGGAACCGCCCTCCACATACTTGAAATCGATCTGAACATCATTAATGGTTTTTCCCTCCGGCAAATCGATCGTGTCTCCCTGAGCCGTCACACAATCGGTAGTATCAAAACCGTTGATCGCACATAATCGAATGGCCGTGGCGGGATGATCGTACCACTTACGGGTTCCCCAAAACTTGTTCATCACATTGGTGGCATGACGTACCTTGACCTTCTGATTATTGATCAAAGTTACTACTACCCACTCCTCCCGATCGAGATCACCAGGAGAAAAAATGCTTTGCTGACCAATGTTGCCGGTAGGGGCATCCCTCAAACGCAGTTTATAGACCTTCTCCCCGATAAAAGCGGAATTGACGGCTGATCGACCATTTCTGGAGGGATTAGTAGGAGAACGCTGGTTTTGTTCTCTAATCCAACGATCGCACTCCTCTTGAGAAAACCCGTAAGACTCCCGGTTCCGACACAAAACCTCGTAATCTTGGGCTTCGACTTGCATAGACATTAGACAAAAGATAGAAGCTAAAACGATCGGAGACGGCGATTTCATACAAAAACAGCAACTTTATTACTTAATATTACTCCAGTTAACATCTAAAAATTTTCCAGTTATCTGGTTATCTGGTTATCTGGTTATCTGGTTATCTGGTTATCTGGTTATCTGATTATCTGGTTATCTGGTTATCTGGTTATCTGGTTATCTGGTTATCTGGTTATCTGGTTATCTGGTTATCTGATTATCTGGTTATCTGGTTATCTGGTTATCTGGTTATCTGGTTATCTGGTTATCTGGTTATCTGGTTATCT
>JBIPMW010000048.1:0-11482 GCA_044376455.1 Crocinitomicaceae bacterium
GTATTTACCGCCACGCTTTCAGAAACGCATATTTTACCCAGAATTGTGGTCGGCTAATGAGCATGAAAATTGGGGTAAGGCTTGGGTAGAGGATACGCTTAGCCCGCGCTAGCCCCGGAGGTTTAAAACTCTTTCAGGAATATTTTTGAGAAGTCTACAAGTCCGGATTCAGCTAATTGAAAACCGCGCACTTGAAGTTTGTGAATCACGAAGAAATCTTCGGTATAAACAGGTATTAGCGCATAATTGCTAATGATTTCTTTTTCACACATTTTCTGAGCCAGCACCTGTAAAGGACTTTCGGGGCGTTCAAAAATCGAAGATAAATAATAGCCATCGACGGCACTATTTTTAAAGAAAACAGGGTTCTGGGCAGCGCTATAAAAAAGCCTTAGATATGATTCGGCACCGGGATAATCTCCTACCCATCCGCCCCTCCAAATATCGATATTTATGTCAGAGAGTTGTTCGCTAATATCATTGTTATACATTAGGCGGACTGAAATACCTAGCTTTTCTTGGATCATTTTTTGAACCGCTCTGCACCATGTTCCTGCAACAGAGTTCTTCACCCCGCGCACTGCCATATTAACCGTTGGGAAAGGATTTGCTTCTCCGTATCCAGCTTGTTTTAAATAGCTTTTTGCCAATTGTATTTTATCTTTAATACGACTCGTTTCAGCTTGAAATGCTAACAATAGTTCATTGCGATAGCCATTTCTTTCTGGGATAAATTTACCTCGCATTGGGCTGCCCTCTCCGTTTAAATCAGTAGCACAAATAACTTCTGGATCTATGACTAACGAAAACGCTTTTCTTACAAGTAGCTGTCGAAAGGCCCCCTTCATGGTGTTGAAATAGAGGTAATGAATTTTCGAAGAAGGCCGTATATAAACCTCATGAAGAGGATTCTTACCCTTCTGAGCGTCTTGAAGCGTTCCGAAGGCGCTTGGCAGTTGATTTACAGGTAGGTCAAACAACAAGTCGGTTTGATTAGAAGAAAACAGTTTGTGTTCTTTAGCGCCGGAGACTCCAGTATAAATAATGACCTCGTCTAAATAAGGAAGCTGGTTACCATAACGATCGTAGTTCCAGTAATCTTTATTGCGCAGAAACGAAAGTGTTTTACCCTTTTTGGGGTTCAGGTAAAAAGTGCCGGTTCCGATTGGGTGGGCGGGCAAACCAGCACCATAATAATCAGCAGCAACCCGACTAAGTACACCAAGGCTGTTGTTGGAAAGTATGGATAGGAAGTGGTTGTATGCGGCCGTTAATTGAATTTTTACAGTGTATTTATCAACGATTTGTATACCACTTACCGTATTTAAAAATGGACTTTTGTTTTGTAAATGAAATTGTTTTGCGCCCACGATTAATTCAGTCAATAGGTGGCTTTGTTGATTCAAGCTATTTTTTGAACAGGCAAAAGAGAGTGTAAACGCAAGGTCTTTAGCTGTTAATTCGCGAGAACTAAACCGAAAACAAGCATCCTTAGAAAAATAAATGCCTTGTTTGAAACGAAGCGTGATGACTTTTTGATCTTTTGAAATCCGAACAGATTTAGCTAAATTGTATTCCCAACCGCGTTGATTATCGGCGGCAGTGAGCACAGGTTCATAAACCAACCGTAGTGCTCTTTGATAATCAAGGGTATTAGATGATAGCGGAAACAGTGTGTTGAATGATTCAACTGTACTATAACGCAGCGTTCCTCCTAAAACGACCGGTCCTTTGGCTTTTTGTCGCTGACTAGGCCATAAAAAAAGAAAGCAAAAAAGGAGACCAACAACCAGCAAAAGCCAACCTGGCCGAGTATATGCCGCCCTAATTATGCTCGGAATACCCAAGTGTTATTTTTTATTTACCAAGTGCAAGAAGCCGTGTCCTGTCACCTCTTGATCATTTAGTCCAGTTGCAAGGTATGTATAAAAATAAATTCCTTCGGTTGCCAATTCACCATCGATCTTGCCGTCCCAAGATGGATTATCGTTGATGAGGTTAACAGAGCGTTTTTCAAACACAACGTTGCCCCATCTATTCAGAATAGTTAGTTCAAGCGTGGTTACGTTTTCCGTGTTTAAATAGAATAATTCATTGTTGTTGTCTGCGTTCGGGCTAAACACATTAGGCGCAACTACAATAGGTTCAGGAATAATACATGTGCCGTCATCTACTGTCGCCAGCGGATTGTAATTAATAGCCTCAGGGTTAGTACAGCCGCAAATAAAGACTGTAATCGTAGTGCTGGCCTGATCCGTACATTGCGCTCCTTGCAGCGCTGTTAGCGTTACCACATATGGGCTTTGTGCGGCATCATAGGACATACTTACTGGGCCAGCTGAATTAGATGTTTGACCATTTCCAAAATCCCACGCATAGGTTTGGGCATATTGGCTCGTATTGGTAAACGTTACATTCAGCGTTTCGCAACCTTCAGTGATTGACGCACTGAATTGTGCTACTGGCGGGTCTAGTAGGTCAACAAAGGCACTGTCCGAAACAGAACAAACGTTGTCTTCGACAGTAATGTAATACCATCCGGAAGGAATATTTTGCCATACAGATGCATCGATGAAGCCATTTGGCCCTGGACCGGTCCAGGTGTACTGTGGCACCCCTTGTAAGCCCGTTGCTTGAACAGAGACATAACCTGTTGGAACACAGGTCGAGGGGCCAATGTAAATGGTATCAATAGCCAAAGTTTGATTCAACGTGATGGTAACAGTATCCATTTGTGTAAAATTACAGTTGTCTGTGGCGGTAACTAAATAGAACTCTGTGCCATTTTGATTGATTCCCACAGAAATAGAGTCATTAGTTCCGAGCTGAACACCCGTAAGACTTTCCCAAGCATAACTGTAGGGGGCGTAGCCTCCAGAGGCACTTGCTGCCAACCAAACACTATCGGTTGAACAATTTACCGTTGGATTGTTGCCGCTGATGTTAATGATGGGCCCTTCTCCGATGTATATAGTTCCAGATGAAGTGATTGTATCGCCACATGGGTTAATGATCTCAACACTAATAGTAACGGACTCAAAGCCCTCATTGATTCCATCTTGAATTGGATTAAGGGTTATGATAACCGTGTCTTCTCCCGGCAAGAAAGTAACAGGGCTTGCAAGCGTATTGTAGTCTATTCCTTGTTGGGCTACCCCACCAATAGTGTAATTGATGATGAGGGTGTCATTTATCTGTCCTGGAGGTCGTGTAAAAATGAAGTCAGCATAAGTACAGCCTTCAACGATAGTGGTGTCGCCTGAAACGGTTGCCACGGCGACATCTACAGCGTCTGAACTAAATGACCCAGCTTCTAGAAACACACCCGAATCAAAAGCTTGGTCGGTGACGTTTGCTATTGCTAATTTGATGTGATACATCTGGTTACATTGTACACTGGCCGCTGCAGTGAGCAAAACAGTTGTGCCGTCGTATTGAATGGCATCTCCGTAGGTAAGCGTAGAGCTATTTTCATTAAAGACATAGTAGTTCGTGTTGTTTGCATCCCCTACATTGTTAATAGTTACAGGGATGCCCCCTGGAATTGTTGCTATATTGGCTCCTCCATTAGGATAACCTGCCAATGAATATGGGCCAGAAATACCAGGACCCCATAAAAAGAGACCAAACGCATCGTTAAAAGTGGAAGGAGAATACTCAGGGTATTCATCAGAACCAAACATGTAATTAAACATAAGCGTGTCACCAGATGGAATAAAGTCGAATTCTAAAACAACGCCGTTAGTTACATTGCCTGCCGCAATATCATTGAGGTGAGGATCCGTTGAAACGGAGGAGGTTGCAGGCATGTTGTTTGTAAATGACCCGCTATTGTTGGGGCCAACTGCACCAGAAGCATTTCCTGTTGTTAGGATTAAACCATTATTGATGGGGAATGCTGGGTTGGTATTTGTGAAATACCCAACATTGCCTTGTGGTGTACCAGCCAGCGCGGGGTTCCCATTAATGGTAACGTTAAATGCTGTTACTCCAAAACCGAGTAAAACATTGTCAACGAGTTGTTGTGGTGTTTGGGTGGTTGATACTGCAATGGGCTGTGCAAAAGCAGAACCAGCAGCGAACAAAAAAAGCAGTTGTAATAAGTGTTTCATATGCGCAAGTTGTCGATTAGACGATTTTTTTGGCAAATTAGTTGCATTACAAAATTAATATAATCATTGACGTATCAAAACACCGCGATTTTTTGCAACTTTGAAACATTCAAAGATTATGGAAAAAACACAACAATTTATTGGCCAAAACAAAGAAAAATTTGTTGCCGAATTATTCGATTTATTGCGCATTCCTTCCGTTTCTGCAGACCCAGCATTTCAAGGAGATGTTCAAGCTTGTGCCGCGCATTTGGCAACACATTTAAAGGAAATAGGCCTTGATGAGGTAGTTATTTATCCAACAGCCGGGCACCCAATAGTGTACGCCGAAAAGATCTTCGATACAAACTTACCAACGGTATTGGTATACGGTCATTACGATGTGCAACCCGCTGACCCACTAGATTTATGGCATAGTCCAGCATTTGAACCAGTCATCAAAACCACTGAAATTCATCCAGAAGGCGCCATTTTTGCAAGAGGCGCTTGCGATGATAAAGGGCAATTTTTCATGCATGTGAAGGCACTTGAAGCAATGCTCAAAAGCAATGAACTCCCTTGCAATGTCAAGCTCATGATAGAAGGTGAAGAAGAAATTGGTAGCCCGAACTTAGCCATTTTTGTCAAAGTGAATAAAGCTAAATTAAAGGCAGACATCATTTTGGTTTCGGATACCGGTATGTTGGCCAATGATGTACCTTCCATCACGACTGGTTTGCGCGGTTTAAGTTATGTGGAGGTAGAGGTTACAGGGCCAAACCGAGACCTGCATTCAGGTTTGTATGGAGGCTGTGTGGCCAATCCGATCAATATACTTACACAAATGATTGCGAGCCTTCACGATGAAAACAATCATATTACGATCCCTGGATTTTATGATAAAGTTGTGGAGTTATCCAATGAAGATCGAGCAGAAATGGCAAAAGCACCATTTTCTGAAGAGGCTTATTGCAAGGCTTTAGACTTGCGACAAACGCACGGTGAATTTGGCTACAGCACGATGGAACGAGGATCTATTCGCCCAACACTTGATGTGAATGGCATATGGGGAGGATATATCGGTGAAGGTGCAAAAACCGTCATTGCTTCAAAAGCTTTTGCAAAAATATCGATGCGCTTGGTTCCTGACCAAGACCCAGAAGAAATCACCCGCTTATTCCAGGAGCACTTTGAAAAAATTGCACCGAATAGTGTGCGCGTAAAAGTGCATCCTCATCATGGAGGAGAGCCTGTTGTTACCCCAACAGATTCTTTTGCATATTCCGCAGCAGCAAAAGCTTATGAGCAAACATTTGGTAAAAGACCCATTCCAGTTAGGAGCGGGGGAAGCATTCCAATTATTGCCATGTTTGAAAAGGAACTAGGTCTTAAAACCATTTTGATGGGATTTGGCCTAGACAGCGATGCCATTCATAGCCCCAATGAGCATTACGGCTTGTTTAATTTTTATAAAGGAATTGAAACGATTCCGTACTTTTTCAAAAATTTCAGTCAACAATGAAAACATTGAAAAACACTTTTTTTGTACTGTTTGGGTTTGCGCTATTTTCATGTGCGAGCCTCGAAGAACCGATAGAGTTGGTTAGCTACAAAGGTTCTTCTATCAAACAATTCACAGGTCAATTAGTCCAGTTCACGGCAAGTTTTGAAGTAAAAAACAAATTATGGGTACCCATCAAAATGAAGCCAGGATCTTTTGAAATTTTTGTCGATCAGCAAAAAATCGGCAATCTTTATATTGATGAGCCAGTGAGGCTCAAGGCGTTCAAAGCAAGTGATTTAAAAATTCCCGCCCGAATTATTCCAGAACCAGGATTCATGACCCAATTGTATCAATCGGCAAAAAAATCAGATGTTCAGACCAAAATTAGTGGCTATCCAAAAGTAGGTGTGTTTTTTATTTACAAAACAGTTCCAATTTCTAAAGAGACCAAACTTCAACCGGCACAATTCATGCCTAACCTTCCTATATTCTAATGCTGACTCCTGTTGCTCCCAAAAAACTATTCTTATTAGATGCATATGCATTGATATATAGGGCCTATTTTGCGTTTGCAAAAAACCCACGGGTCAATTCAAAAGGTGAAAATACTTCTGCCGCATTTGGTTTTACAAATGTTCTAATTGATGTATTAAAAACAGAGCAGCCTACTCATATTGCGGTTGTTTTTGACCCTCCAGGTGGTTCTACCACTAGGCAAGAAGAATTTGTAGCATACAAAGCACATCGCGAAGAAATGCCCGAAGACATTCGTTCCATGATCCATCCGATCAAACAAATTGTTCAGGCGTTTAACATTCCAATTTTAGAAGTTCCGGGGTACGAAGCCGATGACGTCATTGGCACAGTTGCACTCATGGCCGAGCAGCACGGATTCATTACCTATATGATGACCCCTGACAAAGACTATGCACAACTTGTGAGCCCCCAAACCTTCATCTATAAACCAGGAAGAGGGGGGAACCCCCCTGAGATTTTAGGTATTAATGAAGTCTGTGAAAAGTTTGAAATCCAAAACCCACTTCAAGTAATCGATATTTTAGGGCTTTGGGGAGATGCTTCTGACAACATTCCCGGTATTCCAGGAATTGGCGAAAAAACGGCAAAAGTGCTTGTAGCTAAGTATGGTTCAATGGAAGGTTTGTTTGCGCATGTCCACGAGCTCAAGGGAAAACAAAAAGAAAATGTTGAGAACTTTCAAGAACAAGGCCGAATGTCCAAAATGTTGGCGACCATCATTAGAGATGTTCCGGTTGAGTTTGATGAAGCGGATCTCAAAGTTTGCGACGTAAATAACGAGGCTGTAAAAGCCATCTTTACAGAGCTTGAGTTCCGAACATTAGCCAAAAGAATCATCGGTGAAGAAATTGTCGTGACGCAAGCTCCTTCAGGTTCCTCTGAACCACAACTCGATTTGTTTGGTGTACAGAGCATGTTAGAACCACAAGAGGCAAAACCAACTGCTGGTTACAAAACCATCGCCACGGAAAAACCAAGCTATCACCTCATCACTTCAGCTGAGGAAAGAAAAGAATTGTTAGAATTATTGTTGACTCAAAGTGCTGTTTGTTTTGACACGGAAACAACAGATATTGATGCACTTCATGCAGACTTGGTTGGTTTTTCTTTTTCCTACAAAGAAAGAGAGGCGTTTTATGTGGCCGTTCCACCAGAATTTGAAGCGGCAAAAGCCATTTTGCAAGAATTTGCTCCTGTCTTTCTCGACATTTCAATTGAAAAGATTGCCCATAACATGAAATACGATTTAAAAGTATTACATCGTTACGGCATTCATTTGGAAGGCCCTCTGTTTGACACCATGATTGCGCAGTATTTGATTAATCCAGAGTCCAAACAGGGCATGGATTTTCTGGCAACCTATTATCTCAACTATCAACCCATTTCAATTGAAACATTAATTGGAAAAAAGGGGAAGAATCAAGGCAATATGGCAGACTTGCGCCCGGAAGAAATTTCAGATTACGCCTGCGAAGATGCCGACATCACTTTTCAACTCAAACAAATTTTAGAACCAGAAATTCAAAAACCGCACCTCTACCATTTGTTTTATGAAATGGAAATGCCACTCGTTACTGTACTCAAAGATATCGAGCAAGAGGGTATTGCAATTGATACAGCGGCACTTGACCAATTCTCTAAAGAACTCGACGTTCGTATTACTGAGTTAGACAAAGAAATTTTGAGCGCAGCAGGTGAAACTTTTAACATTGATTCGCCAAAGCAGTTAGGTGAAATTTTATTTGAGAAGCTTAAAATATCAGCGAAAGCCAAAAAGACAAAAACGGGTCAGTATGCAACTTCAGAAGATATCCTTCAAAAGCACGAACACGACCATCCTATTATTCCAATGATTTTGGAGTACAGACAGCTGCGCAAATTAAAAAGCACTTATGTCGACCCCTTGCCAACCCTTTGTGACAAAATTGATGGACGTATTCACACCAATTTTATGCAAACCGTTACCGCAACGGGGCGCCTCAGCTCTAATAACCCCAATCTACAGAATATTCCCGTTCGTACTGCAAAGGGTCGTGAAATCAGAAGAGCATTTGTAGCGCGTTCTGCAGATTTTCAATTAATGGCGGTTGACTACTCTCAAATTGAATTGAGAATTATTGCTGCGCTTGCCGAAGATCAAAACATGATTGAGGCCTTTAAGAATGGGCATGACATCCATGCGGCAACTGCGGCAAAAGTTTTTCACACCACAATTAGTGAAGTTACCCGCGAACAACGGAGCGCTGCGAAGGCCGTAAATTTTGGCATCATATACGGGCAGTCTGCCTTCGGATTGGCACAAAACTTACAGATTTCTAGAACAGAAGCCAAGCAGATTATCGATGCCTATTTTGAACAGTATCCAAGCATCAGGTCATATATGGATAAAGTTATAGCCCAGGCAAGAGAACATGGCTATGTCGAAACCATCATGAAGCGCAGGCGTTATTTACCAGATATTCATTCAGCCAATGCCGTCGTCAGAGGATTCGCCGAGAGAAATGCCATTAACGCGCCCATCCAAGGTTCGGCTGCGGACATCATTAAAATGGCGATGGTTGCGGTGCATCAAGCAATGTCTCAGGCAAATCTAAAATCCAAAATGATTTTACAAGTCCATGACGAACTCGTTTTTGATGTGCATCATGACGAAAAGGACCAATTGCAAAAATTGGTCAAAGAGGCGATGGAAAGCGCGGTACAATTGACGGTTCCGATGGAAGTTGAAATGAAATTAGCGCCGAACTGGTTGGAGGCACACTAATTGTAGCCAACACCTCGCACTAAAAATTAACTTTGTATTCAAGAAACTAAAAAATGGAAATATTCATCAAAGCTGCCCAGCTCATTACTTCTTTGGCAATTCTAGTTACACTGCATGAATTTGGCCACTTTATTCCGGCTAAACTTTTCAAAACCCGCGTTGAGAAATTTTATTTGTTTTTCAACCCCTACTTCTCTTTTTTTAGATGGAAGAAGGTCAATGGTGTCGCCAAAAAATCATGGGTAAGTAAATCTTCGCCAGCGTCGTGGTCCGAGGATCCAGATAGTACCGAGTGGGGCATTGGCTGGCTTCCCTTAGGCGGCTACGTCAAAATTGCCGGCATGATAGACGAGTCTATGGACACCGAACAACTCAAACAAGCTCCACAACCCTGGGAGTTTCGCAGTAAAAAAGCTTGGCAACGCCTTATCATCATGATTGGTGGTGTTACTGTGAATCTAGTTTTAGGCTTTATTATCTATATCGGTGTCGTATTTACGTGGGGTCAAGTAACGCTAGACCAAAACAAACTAGAGAATGGTTTGAGTGTTCATCCTTATTTGGCGAAGTACGGCTTTTACTCTGGGGATAAAATTTTAAAAATTGAAGGAAAGCAGCCGCTGAATTTGGATGACATCAATAAGGAAATTTTACTCAGAGATGCGCGCAAAATTCAAGTACAACATCCAGATGGAAAAATAGAAAGTATTCAGCTTCCGGCATCAATAGATCAACAACTCTTTGAAGCAGGAGCGCTACCAGCCTTTAGTTTAAGATCCAATAAAACAGTGGTTGCTGAGGTGACTAAAGACTCGCCAGCAAAAGCGGGAGGCATCAAGGCAAGGGATCAAATTTTTGAGGTCAACGGCAAAAACATTCAGTATTATGATGAGCTTCAAGCCATATTATTTGCCAATAAAAACAAGAAGGTTGACATCAAGGTTGCGCGCAATGGCCACTTGAAGGATACAACCACTTTAGCAATCAAGGTCAAGGATAATGGCACCATTGGTATCCTTGCTAATTCAGAATTTGTAGACAAATCAGCGCTGTCAGAAAAGAAATACGGCTTTGCCCAGAGCATTAGCATTGGCATGAACTACGGATATCATACACTTTCTGATTACGTCAGCCAATTTAAGTTTGTGTTCACTAAAAAGGGAGCTACCCAAATAGGTGGTTTTGCGTCCATAGGTAATATGTTTCCGCCATTATGGGATTGGCATACATTCTGGCTTACGACTGCTCTGCTCTCCATTATTTTAGCTTTCATGAATATCTTACCTATTCCAGCTTTAGATGGTGGACATGTTGTGTTCTTGTTATATGAGATGATTACCGGCAAGGAAGCTCCGCAAAAAGTGCTTGAAGTGGCGCAATACATCGGGATTTTCCTTCTCCTTTCTTTAATGATTTATGCCAACGGCGCGGATCTTGTGCGTTGGTTGATTAAATAATTTGATATGCAGCGTTATCAAAACTATGTACTTGGCCAATGGATAGATGGGCAAGGTGTTGAGACCCCATTATATCATGCGATTACCGGTCAATTGATCGGTGAGGCCTCTAGTGCAGGTATCGATTTTGGAGCCGTTCTTGAATACGGCAGAAAAAATGGCTACACACTCAGAAAAATGACTTTTCAAGAAAGAGGGCGCATGCTCAAGGCTTTGGCACTTTTTCTTTTGGAAAGAAAAGAGAAATATTATCAGATTTCAGCACTGACAGGTGCTACAAAAATAGATTCTTGGATTGATATCGAAGGCGGAATCGGCAACCTATTTGCCAATGCAAGTTTGCGTCGTCAGTTCCCAGACTTACCTTATTACGTAGATGGAAGCGCTGCGCCGCTTTCTAAAAACGGCACTTTTATAGGGCACCACATCATGGTTCCAAAAGAAGGGGTGGCTGTACATATCAACGCCTTTAATTTCCCAATTTGGGGAATGCTCGAAAAAATTGCTGTCAACCTTATGGCTGGTGTTCCTGCCGTGGTGAAGCCTTCTGAATACACGTGTTTCTTGACCGAGGTAATGGTTCGAGACATCATTGAGTCTCAAATTTTGCCGGAGGGCGCTTTGCAATTAGTTTGCGGCCTAGGCCGAGGTATTTTAGATACTGTTGATGCGCGCGATATAGTTACGTTTACAGGAAGCGCCGCGACGGGCAAACTTCTAAAAGGCCTGCCAAGAATCTCAGAACAAAGCGTAAGTTTCAATTTAGAGGCCGACTCTTTGAATGCCACTATTTTAGGCGAAGCTGCCGTGCCAGGAACAGAAGAATTTGACTTGTTTGTCAAGGAATGTGTGAAAGAAATCACTATAAAGGCAGGACAAAAGTGTACAGCGGTCAGACGCATTATCGTACCGGAAAATGTACTAGATGAGGTGCAGAATGCGATATCAGCTCGACTAGCCAGTACAAAAATTGGTGATCCAAGTCAAGAGGGCGTCCGTATGGGCGCTTTGGCAACAAAATTACAAGTGGAACGCGTTCGAGCAAATGTGGAATTATTGGCCCAATCTCAGCAAATGGTTTATGGCCACCTCGATGATTTTGACGTACATGGTGCTGATAAAAATGCCG
>JBIPMW010000337.1:0-3692 GCA_044376455.1 Crocinitomicaceae bacterium
ACTATCACCGCAAACCTGAAGCCCACTCATTCTCTCGAAATTGAATTTAATAAGATTAAAGATCAGTTTGAGATTTTCAAAGCAATTAACTGGTACGAAGACAAAAACGCTCCTATCGTCGAAAAATACCTCCAACTTGAAGAAAAAAGTTTGACAGCCGCCTGAACTCCCCCATAATCCACTTGTAGTCTATGAAAACACCTGCATTTATTCTCACCGAGAATTCGCTCACGGTCAGCCTTGAAGGCAAGACCTACACTATCAACTCTGGCAATCCCTGCTGGAAACAGGCAATTGAATGCCTCAAGCGCAAAGATTACGATGCGCTAAAGGAATGCGTTTCAGTTAAGACGGCTATAGCCTCTTTCACTGGAGATAAAGTTAAAGTTGTCGATGGCACGATCTTCTTCAACGGAGAGCCGATCCATAACTATCTGACAGATAAGATCTTGTCCTTCATGGAGAAGGGCCTTCCGCATGAGAGCTTGATTAAGTTCTTGGAGCGTTTGATGGCTAACCCTTCTCGTCGAGCCGTCAATGAACTGTACGCATTCTTGGCTCATAAGAATATGCCTATCACTGACGCTGGCACATTTTTGGCGTATAAGAGTGTCCGCTCAGATTATACTGATCATCATACTGGTAATTTCAATAACTCAATTGGAAATACTTTGCAGATGATCCGCAACAATGTTTGCGATGATCATAACCAAGGCTGTTCAGTTGGCTTCCACGCTGGATCACTTGAATACGCTTCTAGTTTTGGAGGCCATGATTCAATCCTTCTGATTGTCGAGATTGATCCTGCTGATGTTGTTTCTGTTCCTTCTGATTGCAACTGTCAGAAGCTCCGCACTTGCAAGTATAAGGTTGTGGCTAAGTACGATGGTCCGCTGCCGCAGCACTATACTAAAGACGCTGAGTCGGCTTACCAACCTCAAGACGATGACTATAATGATAGTGATCTCGATTTAGATAATGGTTGGGATGACGATGACAAATCTGAAGAAATCTCCGTTATTACCGTACAGGTTGGAGATAAATCTCATAAATTTGTAAGGGACTCCAAAGGTCGCTTTGCAAAGCAAGGTTAAGTAGACTACAATTGGGGGCAGGGGAAACTCTGCCCCCTTTCTAATATGCAATTGGATTTTATTGGTAATATTTACAATAACTCTCTTATACAAGGAGATTTATTTGATGGTCCGATTGTAAGGAAACCTTTTACTAAAGATGTAGAAGAATTCTTCCATTCTATCTCTTCTAGTGAAATACAAGAGCATCATAATTACTGGTCTAAATTAACCCCAGAAGAACCAGAGCAAAAATTTCAGAGATACTTATTTGCTTTTCTTTCTGTGCATACTACATGGGAGAACAATGTAAAAGCCTATATTAGAATTAAGGATTTCTGGAATTGGATGGGCAATGAAGAAGAGTTGCGCTCCAGATTGATTGAGTGTGGAGTGGGGCTTCACAATAATAGAGTAAGATTCATAACTAATTTTTCTAAAGATTACTGGCAGAATCGCAAGTCAGATTACGAGAAGAAGAATTCAGAAAAGTGGACTGAATACCGTGACAGGCTAGAGAGTCGCATCTTGGGGCTTGGTCTGGCAAAGACTAGCTTCGCTCTTGAGATGCAGCACCCACTAGAGGCGCACTGCTTTTGCGCTGATACACATTTATTTCAATTATACAAACTCAACCAACAAAAACATTCTCGACAGTATAAGAGCATAGAAGATCATTGGCTTACTTGGAGCAAGATGTTTAATATTCCTAGTTATATTGCTAGAGCTATATTCTGGAATCGTAAACAGAAACAAAACAACTGCCATTACTGGGCTTATTGTCTATGAGCAGATCTTACGAATTATATATTTCAGAAATCAAAGACAAGATTCTCCCTCCAGAAGAGGAGGCTAGATTAATTAAAGTATATCAGAGCAGATCTGAGGGCTGGCAGCAAGCTCAAGATTCAGTAATTAAATCCAATTTGATGTATGTTGTAAAAGTTGCTTTTGAATATTCTAAAGACCAAAACAGAATCAATGATCTTATATCAGAAGGTAATTGTGCATTGCTAGAGAGCTTGGAAAGATTCAATCCTGATAAGGGAGTTAAATTCATTACCTATGCCAATTATGAAATTCGCGGCAGAATGGGTAAGATATTTATTAATGACTCTAGGCTTTCCTACTTGGAAATGCCCAATAAAGCAAGATCTACAATCAATAAGATAGCTAAATACTTAGAAGATTCAAAGACTAACCTTGGCGAGATTCCTAATTCCAGAGAAGTCGCTGCTAAATTTGAGATAAAAGAAAGCACTGCAACAGCATACCTAGAGGCTTTAAGTTTTAAGAATTTTTCTTTAAATGATGGTTTTGACAATTCTTCTAGTGAGTCTTTTGATTCTTTAATTAAAGATGATGCAAATCAGCCTCCAGATCAAGACCTAAATTTCAAGCAGGAATCTTCCATACTTAAATCAATTATTGAAAATCTTCCTCTGAAGCTGCAATTTGTGATCAATAAAAGATTCGGATTTGATGGCGATGCTCCTCAAAATTTGGAGGCAATTGGAGATCAAATGCAGTTGACAAGAGAGCGAATTCGACAACTAGAAGCCTCTGCCCTTAAAATGATTCGGAAAGAGTTGGAGAAGATTAAATTTTAAATAAATGGAAAATACTGGAGTTTATACCGGAATATTCTTGCACTTCGTTCTGGTATGGGTAGTATGCGCTCTAGCTGACCATTATTTGGAGTAAGCACAGAGTGGGCCAAAGACCCTCAAGATATCTGAGAAAAATTTTTCAAAAATCGTAAACCTGACATTGACTTTCAGAAAATTTCGCCCACAATGGGAGAAGATCAAGGGGAAATCCCGAGATTCAGCAAATAGAAAATAAATAACTGTATGGCAAAAAAGACTGGCACAAAGCATCATGTAGTCATCAAGTTGGAAGACCTTAACAAGATGTTTAAGGAATCTGACGTTATCCCTGTCCCCAAGGGATTTGTTAAGAGCATTGAGTTCTTGCTCTCAGCCCACAATGTTTCACTCTCTGAAGTGAATAAGGACACTGCCTCCGCACCAGTGATTGAGTCTGAGCCGAAAGCTGAGACCGAGACTGACGCTCCGGTTCAGTTTTCTGTCTCTGAATAAATAAGATTATGGGGTTCGATAATATTATCGGGCAAGAAAAAGTCAAGGAGAGGCTCAACTTCTTCTTGGAGGGCCAAGCTAAGTCCCGCTTGTCTCCCCATATTCTTTTCTCTGCTCCCAGAGGTAGTGGCAAGACACTGATCGCACAAACGTATGCAGATCAGCTAATTAACAGCGAAGGCAAAAAGAGAAAGGCAATTACAATTAATTGCTCTACTCTAAAGAGCCTCAAGCGACTTGTTAATGACATCCTTGTGCCTCATGTAATTGGCAAAGAGTGTACGATCTTGTTTGATGAAGCAAGCGAGATTCCAAGGGACATTACTATGGCCCTGCTTACAATCCTCAATCCAAATCATCAAAATAGCAATTCATTCTCATACGGTGATTTTACTATTGAATTTGATTTCAGAAACATTACTTTCTTGTTCGCTACTACTGAGGCGCATAAGATTGATCATGCTCTGATGGATCGACTGGAGCGAGTGGATCTTGAACAGTATACGGCAGAGAATCT
>JBIPMW010000001.1:0-32049 GCA_044376455.1 Crocinitomicaceae bacterium
TACCTAATTCTTTTTCTACGCCAAGCTCTACGGGCAAACCGTGGGTGTCCCAGCCTGCCTTGCGATGTACTTGTTTGCCTTTCAAAGTTTGGTAACGGCAAAAGATATCCTTAATGGCACGCCCCATCACGTGGTGAATTCCTGGCAAACCATTTGCCGAGGGCGGGCCTTCGTAAAATACAAAAGAAGGGGCTCCGGCTCTTTGTGCAACTGATTGCTCAAAAATGGCCTCTTTTTGCCATTTTTCTAGGACAGCTGCAGCGACATTAGGGAGGTTTAATCCTTTGTATTCAGGATATTTTGCTTTCATGAACGTTTACTTTGTAAAGTCGCGAATTTACGAAAAAATCGGGCTATTTTTGCAAGATATGCTGCTCAAAACTAGGCTCCACGAACATTTATTTCAGTTACTTGAAATGCGCATTTCTACACATGCAGCACTAAGAACACAAATAAGCCACGATAGCACGGCCAGCGGCAAGGGTTCTGCCGGAGACAAACACGAAGTCGGTATAGCCATGGCGCAGCTAGAAATCGAAAAAATTGACCAACAAATTTCTTTGAGTCAACAACAGTTGTCAGCACTTAAAAGAATCGACCCCACGCAAGTACATCAGCAAGTGCAAAGTGGTAGTTTATTTCAAGCAAATGGGCAAGCTTTTTATTGCGCAGTACCGCTCGGACAAATACAAATCGATGGCGTAAACGTTTTTTGTTTAAGCCCAGAAGCACCTATTTTTCAAGCAATTAAAGGGAAATCTATTGGCGAAACCCTACAATTCAATTCCAAAAACTGGACAATCGAGCAACTTCAATGAGCCGCAACAAAAAAAGTGAATCCACTCAAAAAAAGGTCGCTATCATTGGCGGTGGCGCAGCTGGCTTTTTTGCAGCGATTTCTACCAAATTACATTGGCCAGAAGCCGAAGTCTGTATCCTAGAAAAAAGTAATAAACTTTTGGCAAAAGTCAAGATTTCAGGGGGTGGGCGCTGCAATGTTACCCATGATTGTCCTGATATAGCGGAGCTTTCCAAAGCTTATCCTAGAGGAGAAAAACAGTTACGCAAAGCCTTTCATCAGTTTTCAGCTATGGACACAATTCAATGGTTTGAATCCAGAGGTGTTCCACTAAAAACCTACCCGGATGGTTGTATTTTTCCAAAGGCCAACGATTCGCAAGTTATTATTGACCTATTTATAAAAGAATGTAGCGCTTTAAATATTGGTATTTTACTTCAGCAAAATATTACGAAAATCAGTCCGCTTGCTGGCGGGGTTAGTGTCATCAATAATAGCCAAGAACAAACCTATGATCACGTAATTATTTGCACTGGTGGCTCGCCAAAAATTACGGGTCTCAGTTGGTTAGCCGAACTCGGTTTAGCTATTGTTGAGCCACTTCCTTCATTATTTACCTTTAATATGCCGCAAAATCCCATTTGTGAATTGATGGGTATCGTAGTGAGTCAGGCTAGTGCAAAAATTGAAGGCACCAAACTGACTGGTCAGGGGCCGCTACTGATCACGCATTGGGGCATGAGTGGGCCAGCAATTTTGTTGTTATCTGCTTGGGGCGCTAGGATTTTGGCGCAAAAAAATTATCATTTCTTTGTTCTGATTAATTGGTTAGACACCTGCAAAGATGAAGAGCTCAGGGCTTTGTTGAGCAGTACTGCTGCGGCACATGCCGCCAAAAAAATCAGCAACTGGAACCCAACAGTGCTCAGCAACAGACTTTGGCTACACCTTTTAGAACGCAGCGAAATTCATCCGGACTTGCGCTGGTCTGAGTTAGGGAAAAAAGCATTAAATAGATTGGTCAATACACTGCTCAATGACCGCTATGAAGTAAAAGGCAAAACCACTTTTAAAGAAGAATTTGTAACCGCCGGAGGTGTTGGCTTAGCAGAAATTGATTTTCAGACCATGCAAGCTAAAAAGATACCACAACTTTCTTTTGCTGGGGAGATCCTAGACATCGATGGCATTACGGGTGGATATAACTTCCAAGCCGCGTGGACAACCGGATTTATTGCCGGCAAACACGCGCTCACTGAGCCAGCTCCGAAAAACTAAAATTCTGCGTTGAGCGGTGTTCTAGGGAAAGGGATGACGTCGCGAATGTTAGACATTCCTGTAACGAACATCACCATACGCTCAAAGCCCAAACCAAAGCCAGCGTGTGGCACAGTGCCAAAACGACGCGTGTCAAGATACCACCACAACTCTTCAGAAGGGATGCCAAATTCTTCGCATTTTTTCAAGAGTACGTCATAACGCTCCTCACGTTGTGAACCACCGACAATTTCACCAATTCCAGGAAATAATACATCCATGGCAGCGACTGTTTTTCCGTCTTCGTTCAAGCGCATGTAAAATGCTTTAATTTTTGCAGGATAGTCCGTTAAAATTACTGGGCAATTGAACTCTTTTTCAACCAAATAACGCTCGTGCTCTGATTGTAAGTCTATGCCCCACTCTACCGGATACTTGAATTTCTTCTTTTTGTAATGATTGGAATTCAAGAGTATATCAATGGCCTCAGTGTAAGTGAGTCTTTTAAAAGGATTCTCGATGACAAATTTAAGGCGCTCAGTAAGGCTCATTTCATGGCGCTCATTGGCAGGTTTTTGCGCTTGTTCTTGTGCATCTCGTTCATCCAAAAACTGCACATCTGCTGCACAATTAGTGAGTACATAATTGCAAATGTATTTCAAGAAGTCTTCTGTTAAGTCCATGTTGTCTTTCAACTCATTGAAAGCAACCTCTGGCTCAATCATCCAGAATTCTGCTAAGTGGCGGGAAGTATTTGAGTTTTCAGCCCTAAAAGTAGGGCCAAAAGTATAGACCTGCCCTAAAGCCGTAGCGGCAAGTTCGGCTTCAAGTTGTCCGGATACAGTAAGGTTAACCGCCTTTCCGAAGAAATCCTCTTTAAAATCAACTTTTCCGTCTTCAGTAAGTGGCGGATTTTTGGCATCAAGGGTAGTAACACGGAACATTTCACCAGCACCCTCGGCATCTGAACCCGTAATAATAGGCGTGTGTAAATAGAAAAAACCACGCTCATTGAAAAACTGATGGATGGCAAACGCTACCGCATGACGGATGCGAAAAACTGCTCCGAAAGTATTGGTTCTGAAGCGCAAATGTGCTTGCTCACGTAGGAAGTCAAGACTGTGTCTTTTGGGTTGCATGACCGTTTTTTGAACCTCATCTGGGTGTGCATCACCTAAAATTTCGATGTGCTGAACTTGCAATTCAACTGCCTGGCCTGCTCCTTGAGAAGCAACGATAGTTCCGCTTAAAGAAAGTGCAGCCGCAGTTGTAATGCGCTTGAGTAAAGCTTCATCCCACTGCTCGAAATCGATAACAGCTTGCAAATTTGCCATGCAAGAACCATCATTTAACTGCACAAAACGATTGGATCTGAATGCCCTAACCCACCCTTTGACATTAATTTCTTGACCAAGCAAGGCATCTGCTGCCCCTAAAATTTCCGCTACACGATATCTTTTCATGTTGCAAAGTTAATGAATGTTTAAATTCTTTAAATCGTCTTCACTAACTGTAGGTGGAAAGATCTTGGCTTTTAATTTGTTGCAAACCAAATTGGCGACATTTCTAGCATCAATTTCGGTTCTAAAACCCTGTGTGCCGGGTCTGCCTGGAATAGTAGGCTGATCAATGATCAGCTTGCCATTTTGAGAGATCTGATAAGCCCAACCGTTTGGAGTTTGATATGAATTGATATCATATGTAGCCACTTCCTTTGCCTTGTGATTTGATGAAGGCCGGCCAAGAATTTGCTGATTTGAATTTAATTTTTCCCCTGCTTGTTTACTTTCACAAGCGCTTGAGAAACATATTAATAATAAGAAAAATGGAATTAATTTTCGCATTTGATAAAGGTAGCGGTTTGAGCAAAACTTCCATTTTTCCAACTCAGTTTATAGTTGCCAAATGGGAGGCTATTCACATCAATCCAGAGATTCTTTCCTTTTGCTTCACAATCCAAATGAAATTGATTTCCCGCTAAATCGGTACACAATAACTCAACAGGAATTTCTTGATTGGGAATCATAATAAAATCTGTACTCGGATTAGGATAAACCTTGATCAATTCTGGCGTTATTTGAGCTGTTGCAGCAGTTCCGCTATAAGCCCAGAGATCGTCTAGGAAGAGTCCTGAATTGTAGCCTGTTCCGATATAGCCCCAACCATCTAACGCAAAGGCAATGGCGTTTTTTCTGCCTACTCCTGGTAAATCAGCGCGTTGCGTCCAGGCATTGAGGTAATAGTTGTATTCCCAAATATCTTTATGAAAAACATGCGCGGCGTCCTCACCGGTACCTAAATAACAAACAGGAAAAGCAGCCCAACCGCAGGCGCCTGAACGAGCTGCACCTGGAAAATTGGCCTTTTGTATCCATTGATCAGAATCAGGTTCATACATCCAAAAATCTTGGCGCAAAGTGCCGTCGTCGCCAGTTCCAACAAAACCATAGGCCGCCATTGAGAAACCTACCGCAGCTTGTCTTGGTGTTCCGGCAAAATCAGCAACCTGTGTCCATGTATTCGTATTGGGGTCGTAGGCATAAAAGTCTTTTTTTAGACCACTCAAGGCTGCGCCGGTTCCAACATATGCAGTTTGGCCCACCACAAAACTTACCGCTTCCTTTCTTGGAGCACCCGTAAAATTTGCTTTCTGCGACCACGCTTGGGTTGCAGGGTTGTATTCCCAGAGGTCATTCATGTAGGCAATAGTCGGTGTTTGTCCGAGTGCTACGTATCCTTTTTGTTGGCCTTCGTGCTCGAGGGTAAATGCAACAGCGCCCACCCTTTCAAGCCCGGCACCACCTTCTCCCCCCAATGAAAGTTCGTCATCCCAATCATCTTGATCGGGTCTGTAAGAATACATTTTTCTTTTGTATTCAAACTCATCGGTACCTGCAACAGCGAAAGCCTTTGCATCAATGACAAACGCACATGCATCAGATTTTGGTGGGCCTTTAACAGTGTCCTTTTGTAACCAATAATCTTGTGCAAAAGTCAGCGATACAACAAGTTGCAAGACGAGAATTACACCTATTTTTTTCAGCATCATAGCTTGATAATTTTTCGTGAAATAATCTGGCCATCTGTGGCGATGAAACGCAAGATATATTGCCCAGCTTTCAGTTGATCAAGGGGGAAGCTCTGCGTGCTGCTAGATGCGCAATTGAGTTGTATTTCTAATCTTCCAAGGGTATTCACCACCTCAATTCTCTCAATCATTTGACTCAAACCACTGATTGTTAAAACATCGCGAACTGGATTTGGATAGATAGACAAACTATTCTCTATAACCTCAATCCCGGCATAATCGCAAGGTGCATATTCATAAAAACTGGCTTTTTTGCCACTGTAACCTTTGCCGGTGCCGACATATGCTTTGTTGTCAATAGTAAATGTAATCGCACTTTTACGCTCACTTCCACCATATGCAGCCCTGAGTGTCCAAGTATCCGTCTTTGGATTGTATTCGATGAGGTCGCTGAGCAGGCCGCCATTATTTCCTAAACATATAAAACCGCGTTCATCCAAAGCGAAGGTACTTGCTGCGCCGCGTTCATAAGCTGGGAAAGGTGCAATTGGTGTCCAGAGATTTGCCCCTGGGTCATAGCAATACATGTCTTTTTTGTATATGTTTTGATCGATACCCATCCCAACATATGCTTTAGAACCTACCACAAATGAAGCCATTTGATAACGCACACCCCCAGGAAAAGAGGCGCGTTGAATCCATTGATTATTACTTGGCTTATATTCCCAAAGTTGAGCACTATAGGTATTTGAACCCATTTTACCACCGCATATGTAGCCCTTGCCAGCAACAGAAAATCCGGTTGAAAAATAAACACCGTTGCCCCCCATTCCAGGAAAATCAGCCACAGCAGTCCAGGCATTGGTTAAAGGATTATAGCGCCAAAAATCTTTAAGTGTAATTCCTGTTGGCGCAGAAACACTATCCATTCCGGCACCAACATAAGCATAATTGCCAATTGCAAAAGAAACAGCATCGCGGCGTGCAGATCCAGGTAGGTCTGCTTTTTGAGTCCAAATATCAGTAGCTGGGTCATAGGACCAAAGATCTTTGTGAATTACCTCAGCTGTATCTTGTCCGCCAAATAAATAGCCTTTTCCCATCAAGGCAAAACCAACTGCGCGTTCGCGTTTGCCCATGCCAACGTCATTGAGCTTACTCCACACATTATATTGAGCCTGTATAAGTGTCGGAAATAATAGCCATAGAATGATCCTTAATTTCATTGCTTCAGGATTATTTGTTCATGTATCATCTTTGATCCGCTCAACAATTGTAACAAGTAGGCTCCAGGTGGAAGCATATTGACATCTATTTTTTGTTGGCCTTTTTCCAATCGCATTTTGAAAACTTGGTTTCCGTTCATTTGTAACATTTGAACTTCTATTCCATTTAGGGATGAAATTTTGGTATTTTCAATCGTTAGAAATTGAACTACAGGATTAGGAAAAACTTTAAAATCGGCTGAGAATTCTTCGATACCAATGGTGTTGTCAATCGGGTTAAACTGCCAAAAATCATTCAAATTAATCCCGTTCGTACCGGTTCCAATATAACCTCTATCATGGATAGCCCAGGCAACTGGAAAGCGCCTTTTGGTTCCAAGAAAATCGATTTCACGCCTCCAACTATTAGTAGCAGGATGAAAAGACCAAACTTGCTCTGTTACTACTGCTAAGGCACCTACATATCCGGAGGTAACATAACCGCGTTGTTGAATGGCAAAACCTGAACTACCCCCCGTAGAATTTCCTGGAAAACTGGCCCTCGATAACCATTGGTTATGCAACGGTTTATATTCCCAAAGTTGATTCCCTGCTTTGATGAAGCCACTGCCTTCAATCACAAAAGAGCAAGTCCAGTTCCCAAAAGTGGCGGGCGCATTAGCGCAGAAAGACCAACTGTCTGTATTCGGATTATACTTGGCCAATTGATTACCTTGGTAAACAAATCCTTCGTTAAAGATAGCAAAGCCTTGACTGTCGCCAGGATTAGGTAAAATACAATTGGCTATTTGGCTCCAACTATTCGTGAGGGTATTGAATTTATAAAATTGTGTACTGAGTGCAGACCCGCCACCAACAACAGGGCAATTATCCACTATAAATGAAACGGATCCATGAGTAGCTACTGGAAAATCTGCCTTTTGGGTCCAGGTATCAGATGCTGGGTCGTATTCCCACCAATCTTTGAATGAAATGTCTTGACCAGTACCATTGATGTGGCCCAATCCAATATAGCCACGATGCGAAGTAGCACAGCCCGTTGCACGATGTCGCCCAACACCGCCAACACTCGATTTTTGAATCCAAAATTGAGCTTTTGCGTTTAATTGCAACAGAAACAAGCTGCCTAAAATGAGTAATCTCATAACTTTTGCCATTTTTGGATCAAGCCTGTTTGTGTCTGAACAACCAAATAAGTACCCGGTGCTAATTGCTCAAAGTTCTGATGAGCACTGATTTGTGCATCAAATTGCAAAATGGTTTTACCTTGAAGGTCCTGTACCACATAAGCTCCAGAGCCTTCTTTTACATTTAAAGCGCCTAAACTTGGATTTGGATATAGCTGAAACGGCGCTGTAACTAACTGCTCAACGCCCACATAAGTTGCATCAATATTCAAAATGTAGTCTCCAGTAAAACCACCCCAACCTTCTACAACAATATACAATGGGCCCAAATTAGTCGGGTCAAAAACTAGTTCGGAGTTAGGTGCACAAAGTGCGGCATCATCGTTATAGGCAATAACTTGGCCGTTCATGTCAATGACACTTAAAAAAGTATCAAAAGATGATTCGCAAAGCGAAACCCTTACCTCAGCCAATAAGGGATTGGGTTCGAAATAATAATAAATATCAGCAGAAGGATAAACAAAGTTTTGATTGGAATAACAAATTTCAGTTGACCTTGAATCAGTATACGGGAGCGTTCCTACTAAAATAGCATCATTGAGCGCATCGCCTGGATAACCTGTACAATCTAGGCCATTTGCTAAAGTGATGCCGAAATCTGTTACTGAGCCCCATTGATAAGTGGCGCAAGGATTCAGCGGAAGCGTGCCTGCTTCGCGTTGCATCACTCTGAGGCGCGTTACCCCGTTCACTGCATTTGGTGGAACGGTAAAGGTCCAAACTTGAACAGGTGCGGGTGGCGTGCCTGCCCATGTGCCTACGCTTTCATAAGGGTCAAAATTGCCATTTTGATCGAAGTCTAGCCATGCTTCTCCTGCACCTGCATAGTTGCCATTACAAGTGCCAAACTTAACAGATAAGGTATAAGATGCCCCGGCATTGAGTGTGACATTGACATTCTGAGTAAGGTCCTGTAAACCGATGATTCCTGGGCAACCCGTATAGTTGATCGAGCCAACAACTCCGTTGAGAACCACGCTTTCAACATTTGAATCCACGGTGCTTGTTGGGCCTACATTGGTACAGTATTGTGCAAAAAAATGATTACTCAGAGCGAGTAAACAGATGAAGAAGATTGATTTCATGTAGTAAGTTCTTGAAAGCAAGTTACAAAATTCCTGCTTAACATTCACTTTACATCAAAAGGCCTTATTTATTATTCCAATGAGTCATGGCCATCGCCAAGCCATCAAAAACAAAACTCTTGACGGCCTTACTTGCCGTATCAATTCGCTCAGGGAGTGCTTTCTCTTCTTCTGGCTTCCAAGTTCCTAAAACGTAATCGGCTTGTTTGCCCTTACCAAAATCTGCCCCTACTCCAAAGCGCAGACGCGCATATTCTTGCGTTTTCAGCAATACTTGGATGTCTTTTAATCCGTTGTGCCCGCCGTCACTTCCTTTACCTTTCATGCGAAGGGTGCCGAAAGGTAAGGCAATGTCATCAGTAACAACCAAAAGTTGCGATACAGGTATTTTCTCGGCTTGTAACCAATAATTCACAGCCTTTCCAGATAGATTCATGTAGGTGATGGGCTTGATCAAAACGAGCTGTCTGCCCTTGAATTTGGCCTCTGCTTTAAATGCAGCTTTATCAAGCGAAAATTGAACGCCAAGATCGGCAGCCAAAGCGTCAAGGACCTTAAATCCAATGTTATGTCGGGTTTCAGCATATTCAGAACCCGGATTACCGAGACCAACAATGAGAAATTTCATGCTACCAATTTGGACAAGAATTACACTTATCTTTTGAATTTATGTAAAAAAGGGCTCCGACAACGATGTCGCGTTCTCCAAAAAGAAAAGTTTGCTTGGCATGAGAATCGTAGTCGTTGGGTCTGGTTTTGACACGAAATTGATTGATGACACCCCCAGAAACGTTGGCTGCTACAAAGAAATGTTTAAAGAATTCGGCGCGTAAACCCAAGTGTCCGGAGAGGCCTACTCCTGACAAGGAAACGGTTTCCATGCTTTTCTGACCAGCAAAGGTGAAATCATTGAAAGACAAAATTGGGCCTGCTCCTGCCCCCATCATCGTTGTGAGTGCAAAGCGTCCCTTTTCCGTCTGATAAATTTTGAAGACGTTGGTAAGTTGCACATTGATGTAATTGAGACCGTTGGTGTTTTCGTAATGAAATGTAGTTTCATCTGTGGTCACTGAATCACCGCTGTAGGTTCCTGACCAACCCGTAACGGGGTCGACACCAGGATTGATTGTTCCGCTCAAATAGTAAGTGGGCCCGTGCTTCATGACATATTTCATGTGCTCATAGCCCAAGGATACCGCCCAATTTTTTTTGAAGTTATAACCAATTCTGACATCGAACTGAGGTACCGTGAACATTTTAGGATCGATATATTCACCAAAATCTCTGGATGGCCGGTCAACTGCTTCTACCCCTTTTAATCGAAAGTCATAGCCAGGGCCAATAAAACGAATGGTGCTAGGTGTGTAAATACTGCGGTTATAGCCCCAATAAAAGAACAATGCTCCAGGACCAGTCGATTTCTTTTGAGGTTTATATTGTGCATTCGCCTGTCCAACGAAAAGAAGGCTCAATAGGATGCTCATGAAATGTTTCATCGGGTAATGATTTTAATCCATTCTTGTTGCGACAAGATTTTCTCTAAACGATAGTGTACCGTTTTGTCACTGTTATACCATTCTACTAAACCAATATTTTGAGCAAATACGCTGGTGCGTTGGCCGATTTGTTCAGCTTCTTTTCGGGTGTAAGGGTTGAGTGTTGTTCCTCTGATTTTATCAGTAAAGTATAGGCTTTGTGCCTTTTGCTTGCCCATAAATTGCGCTGGTTTCGTAGCCTTATATTTCCTAAAAACTTCGTATAGAATGACAGTTGAGTCGGTGAGGCCACTGAATTTAGATGCAAACCACGTCTCGGCATTCAAGTCAAAAGGAAACAACTGATTCTTGTAAAGCAAGGCCTTTTCTTTATTCTGAAGTCGGTTAACGACCATGTGATCTTGTACCGTGAGCGAATCAATATTGTAATTAATGGCTTCGCGCAAGCGGCCATCACTTTCATAAACTTCTACAATAAGGTGTGGGCCCACCGCGTCTTCAACCGTGTATATGCGATGAAATTCTTCTTCTAAACCTTTGGCTGCATCCCTGTATAAATATATTTTTGGAAGGGTGTCGAGCGGGTAAAAGTACTCGGCCTGTAGATTCTTGCTGATATAAATGGTTTGAGTGTTAGAATAATTCTTTACCACAATACCAATGATTGTAGCGCCAAGAATGATACCTAATATCCAAAACCATTTTTTCATTTCGACATTTTTAGAAATGCAACTTCTTGCTCTGTGAGGTGACGGTAGTAACCGCGTGGTAGATCTTTCTTGGTAAGCCCTGCAAACATAACCCGGTCAAGCTTTAGCACTTGATATCCTACTGCTTCGAGCATTCTTTTCACTACTTGGCTTTTACCCGACCTGATTTCAATCCCAATTTCATGATTGGAAGCCCCATCGACAAAACTCGCTTCTTCTGCACGGGAACGACCATCTTCGAGGTCAACACCACGCATCAGACGTTCGAGGTCTTCGCGAGAAACAGGCTTATTGACCTCTACATGATAAAGTTTGCGTGCTTGATAGCGTGGGTGATTGAGTTTTTTAAAGAGGTCGCCATCATTGGTAAACAAAAGTAGACCAGTACTTTCGCGCTCTAGTTTTCCGACCGGATAAATGACTTCTCGGCACGCTTTTTTAACTAAAGACATCACCGTTTTGCGGCCGCGTGGATCTTCAATCGTTGTGATATAGCCTTTCGGTTTATTGAGCAAGACATAACGCTTGGTTTCTGCATTGATGGTCTCGCCATCGTATTGCACGACATCTGTTTGCTTGATTTTATAACCAAGTTCAGTAACAATTTGACCATTGACAGACACCACGCCTGTTTGAATGAGTACGTCGGCTTCCCTTCTTGAACAAACGCCTGCATTAGAAAGGAATTTGTTGAGGCGAACGGCATCTTCGTTAAATGTTGGAAGAGGGTCACCCTTCTTCATTTTGATTTTGTAATCAATGTATTTGCGTTTATCCCGGGCGCTTACTTTAGCCCCTTCTTTTGCTCCTTGAACTTTGGTTTTTGTACCAGCTTTCACGGGACTCTTTTTTGGGCTTTGCGCGCTTGACTGACGCCTAGAACCTGTTGATTTTGGTTGTCTCATTTGGGTACAAAGATAGGGAAAAAGGCCGAGTGTTTCAGCGCTCCTGCAGCAGCAAGTCGATGTCGCGGATCAAGTCTCTTACTTCTTGGGAATTAGTACCATCGTAATAACCTCTAATTCTCAGTTGAGGATCTACTAATACAAAATTATTGGTGTGGATGAAATCACTTCCGGCATCGCCTAGATTTTGTGCTTCCGCCGGCTTCAAAACAAAAAAAGACTTTCTGGCCAAAGCGTATAAATCGGCTTTCTCACCGGTTAAAAAATGCCATTGACCTGATTTTGCATGATGTGCCACCGCATAACGTTTCATTTGTGCAACGGTATCTGTTTGAGGATCAACTGTAAAGCTAAATATTCCGACATTTTTGTTATTTGCAAACTTGCGCTGTACGCGTTGCATTTGTGAATTCATAACAGGGCAAATACTTTTGCAGGTCGTGAAAAAGTACTCTACAACAGATACCTTTCCTATCATAGCTGCATCGGTAACATAAACCCCATCTTGATTTTGAAAGCGAAACGCTCCTATGCGATGTCCACGACCAATGCGCAACATTTCTGGATCAACCATTTCTTCTTGGACATCTATTGGGTTGATTACCGGTAGTGTTTCTTGACGATCGGCCCCGCTTAAAAAATAGTACCCAATTGGCACGAGGATCATAAAAAGTAAGCCTAAAAAAAGAATGCGTTTCATGCTACAAATTTAGCGGTTCAATAATGAAGAAATGGTGACTTTGATCAGTTCTTGCCTAGATTGTAAATCACCGGTCAAAACAGTAAATGGCCTTCGGTAAGCAATTAGTTCTTTTCTGTAAGATTCAAATAAACGATCTCGATCTAAAGGGTTTTCGCGTAGCGGATCTGCTTCCCATGGAATGTCCGGGGCACACAAAAAATAATGATCAAATTTTTGATGCTTCAATGCCTCTAGAACATATGGGTCTACCTGCTGAAATTTCTCTTGTGACCAAATTTGAATCACGTGTAATTCGGTATCGGCAACAAGATTTCCTTCAGGCCAAAGTGCCATTTGACCTTCCGCAATCTTTGTTAGATCTTCATACTGATAGTTAGGTGATTGCTCGAGGTAAATTCGGGCAAATTCTGTTGTAAGAGGGATAGATAAATAGGAGGACAACCAATTTGCAAGCGTTGATTTTCCGGTAGATTCCGGACCTGTAAAAGCTATGCGTAAAGTGCGATTTTCCATTTTCTCAAGCCATTGATGGCCAAGATTAAATAGGCCAAATACAAAACAGCTGTTGACCACCAATGTTCTGTGATAAACCAAATAATACCCACACTATTGACAACAATCCAAACATGCCAATTTTCGAGCACTTTTCTGGTGGTGAGCCAAGTAGCTATGAGTGAAAAAACAAACAACTGTGCGTCTAGGATTTTTGTAATCGTATGCGTGAGTTTTATGCCCGTTTGATCTGTTGCACTATTATCCGTAAAAATGAAAAAAATGAGTCCGGCGCAAATGCCAAATATTAACCAAATCCATATAGTTTTTCCGATGGAACGAACGGGGAGTTGGTCCTTTCTATCCGACCAAGTAAACAAACCATATATACCCAAAATAATATAGGCAATTTGTTGGCTGAATAAACCCCAAGTTTCAGAGCGCTGAAAGAAAATAGCATAAAAAAATGCACTGAAAATTCCGAAAATCCAGCCACTTGCTTTTTCGGTTGCAATGAGGTAAACATAAATGAAACCTAAAATTGCAGCGATGAGCTCAATAAAGGGAGATAAAAAGTCGAAGGGCAGCATATCAACGTATAATGAGCACTTTGGCTACTTTGTGGTCGCCACCTTGCATATTCATGGCCGTCCAGAAAAAATAAACACCCGTAGGGACCTTCTCACCGTTTGAATTGAGGCCGTGCCATGTTGCTGTTCCTCCATTTGAACGCGTTTTAAACACGACATTTCCGGCCGCATCAGTGACTTTTACATCTGAATCGTATCGAATGCCTTGGAGCGTTATAGGGCCGTTGTAGTCTGGCCTCACTGGATTCGGGAAAACTGTCATTTGCTCATATGTGGGGGCTTCATAACTGGCATCTATTCTTAGCGAAATTAATCCGCGGTCTGTAATGATGTAGAGTTCACCTGTGGTATGATTGAGCTCGATGTCGTAAATCGTGTTTGAAACGATGGGCGAGTTGTCTGTGTTGTATTGTCTGATGATTTCTGTACCATCTGGGCTAAGTAAGATGAGCCCAGCGTTGGCGGTTGCCATCCATTTTCGATTGCCGCCATCGACCTCTATATCGGTGATATGAGCTTCCCCTAAAACATATTCTGTATTTCCTTCAAAAGGCACTTTAATGCGTTGTGCATCGTAATCACCGGCAGCGGCATCAAAGGCGCTATTGGCATTATACAAAACCGCAAAGCCAGCATCTGTTCCAATCCAGAGTTCGCCATCAAAATCAGCAGCTAAAGCTGTAATTTTATTGGACGGCAAGTTACCAAGTAGTTCACCTGTGCTCAGTGCAACAAATTGGTCATCTGAGGGGTCATCAAGGGTCCCGTTGTGTTTGAAACCAGTCAGGCCGTTTGAGTAGGTGCCCAACCAAACATTATCTTGAAAATCAATTTCTAATTTGGTGGTCATTTTGTTTGAGGAGCCCATCCCGGAATAGAAGCTCAGCCAAGTTCCGTCTTTTTGCAACACTTTTAAAGGACGATCGGTATAGCCGTTGAGACACCACAAATTGCCGCGTTCATCGTACTTCACGGAAGAAACCAAAGACCAACCTGAGCCGATTGAAACGGGCTCGAGCGGAGAGTTTGTTTGGTCGAAAACCAAGGTATCTGTTTGCGTTAAGACAGTCAGCGGTACAAAAGAGTAAGTGCTGCTCGCTATTTCTTTTGGATTTTTTGGATTGACCGCTATGCTGATGAAATCCCACATTTTACTGGCATCCCAATTGCTCACTTTTGGAACATTGTGAAAACGCCATTGGCCTTCATCTAAGATGTGTAAACCGTTGCGTGTAAAGGCAGGTGCAATTTCTGCTTCGAGTCTTCCGGAACTAACAGCCAACACATCTTTTTGCCAATCCATGGCATAGACAAAACGATTGGCCAAACCCTCAATTTGGTATTTCCTACAAGTGAATTCATTGAGGTGCTCTTGAAGGCCCCAAGCTTGATCTGCCCCCCAAAAAGCATTTTTCAACCAACAAATTCGTGAAGTATTTAACCAACGGTCAAGTAAATTAGAAGAATAAGCGGTTTGCCATTGCCCCGTAGCATTGTAAAGTATGAAGCCGCCATCGGTACAAACTGCCATTTGATCATTGTGTACTTGAATGGCATTGATTTCTATCGAAAACGGTTGATTGGTGACCAATTCTAACTGCTCATTGACAAGTCGAAAAACACTGTCAAGGCCATATGTTTCATTTTTACACAATACCCAAAATTGATGTTCAATTTGTTGAAGTTCGTGGTATTTGCTTTTAGTTTGGTATGGAAAGCGCAGGTCGAGATCCCACTGAGAGTAGTCTGGAAGTGCCGGATTTGTGCGTAAACCCTTGAGCATCTGGCTCGGCGTGAGCGCAAAAATAGAATCGGTGGTAATTGCTACATCCATTATTGGCTCTAGGCCATTTGTTGGATAATAAGTGTCTTTGATTTCATCCTTATCGGCATCAATAAGTACAATTGAAAAATCATTAGCAGCATAGACGAATGCACCGTTTCTTTCAAAACGATTTATGCGTTTAGAGTTGGCAACATTTGCCAATTTGATTGCCGGGATATTCGTTATGGTTCCGGACTTCCATTTGTCGATATTGCCGTTGGTATATCCGATGTAGACTGCTTCTTGCTCCGCATCAAAGTATATACAGGAAATTGAAACGTCCGACAATCCGTTCAACGCAGTCTTGAGTTCGCTTTCTTCCGTGTACGGGTTGTAAATAAAAAGGCCATTTTCAAGCGCTGTGAAAACGCGCTCGCCATCTGTTACAATATCAATGGCTTTGGCGCTTGAAACATGGTATTTCCATGATTCCATTGGAATTTGTGCATGAAGGCCCCTTGATAACACGAGCAGACAAGTAAAAAACAAGAACTGGAGGACGTTTTTAATCATGTATGCTATTTGCTTTAATGATGTAGGTTGGGCGCTGCTTGCTCTGCACAAATAGCTTGCCAAGATAAATGCCAACAATGCCGATTAATATCATTTGAATGCCGCCAATAAATAAAACAGAGGCAATTAGGGAAGTCCAACCGGTGATAGCTTGCGTCGTAAATATTGCGAGATATACAGCATAACAACCATAAATAAATGCCAAAAACGCAAAGAATAATCCTAAATAGATGGATAAATAAAGCGGCTTGGCACTCGAGGATGTGATGCCATTAATAGCAAATTGAAACATTTTAGAAAACGAGTATTTCGTTTGTCCGCTATGTCTTTTGGCAGGCTTGTAATCTAGGCCAATTTGCTGGAAGCCGAGCGTTGGGATGAGCCCCCTTAAGAATAGGTCGGATTCTTTGTAGCTTTGAACAGCGGTGACAACTTTTCTGTCTAGTAAGCGAAAATCTGCAGTGCCCTCTTCAATTGGCACCTCAGAGAGCCGATTAGCTAACCAATAAAAAGCTTTTGCGCTTTTTCGTTTAAAAAACCCAGTACTTTTTTCATCTTGGCGGCGCGTGTAAACAACCTCAGCGCCATTTTTCCAGTGCTGATACATTACAGCAATGAGCTCTGGCGGATGTTGGAGATCTGCATCTAGACTGACTACAGCTGCACCGCGCGCATGGTCTAGGCCTGCCTTTAATGCATATTGGTGACCAAAGTTTTTACTGAACTGCAAATAATGTACAGCGTTATTTTGAGCCCGGCTTTGCCTAATATTTTTAAGTGAGTTATCAGTGCTGCCATCGTCTATGAATAAGTATTCATAGCTGTTACAGCCCATTTGTAGCATGGTTTGTTCAAGCCTATCTATCAGCAAAAAGATGTTCCCCTCTTCATTGAAAGTAGGAATGATTACTGAAAGTTCAATATGTTCAGGCGTTTGAGACATGTATAGCGAAATTAAGCAATTATCTGTTTTATACCTCAGCTTATCGGACTAACTTCAAGCGAATTCCACCTCCTTTCCTTATATTTGCCTAAATTCTGCAATATGTCAGCAAATGAACGTATCTCTACAGACAAAGCACCAAAACCAGTTGGTCTGTACCCTCATGCCCGTCGCGTGGGTAACTTGCTCTTTTTATCGGGGGTTGGCCCTAGAGTAGCTGGCTCAGATGCCAACGACTCTTCTGTCCCGGGCCTTCAGCTTGACCACAATGGCAACTTCATCACTTTTGACTTTGAAGCACAATGCCGCAGCGTATTTGAAAACGTCCGCGCCATCCTTGAGGCTTCAGGTTCTTCTTGGGATCAATTAGTAGATGTTACTGTATTTTTAGTCAACATGAAACGTGACTTTCATACCTACAACCGACTCTATGCTGAATATTTCAAGGAAAATCTTCCTTGTCGTACGACTGTAGAAATCTCTTCCTTGCCTACTCCTATTGCCATCGAACTTAAATGTATCGCCACTATTGAATCTTAAATCATGAGCGCTTTTATCATCCGAATTATTCTTGCAGTTGTAGCCACTTTTTTCAATGTCTACCTTTTTGTTTCCGGTCATTGGGGCTGGGGCATCACCTTTATTTTTGTTACTGCCCTCATCATTCTTTCGTTTTTTAGAAACGAAAACATGATCCTTGCGCTCAACCAAATGCGCGTTGGCAATCAAGATAAAGCCAAGGCTTATATCAACAAAATTACACATCCACAGTTTTTACCACGCAAGCAACACGCCTATGTCTTATATCTCAGAGCAGTGCTTGGTGCTCAAGAACTAGGGTTTGCCAATGCAGAACAACTGCTCAGAAAAGCACTTGGTTTAGGCCTCAGAACAAATGAAGACAACGCGGTTGCACGTATGCATCTTGCAGGTATTTGTGCCCAGACAGGTCGCAGACAAGAAGCACTCACTTTACTTGCTGAAGCCAAAAAACACGATAAAAACGGCATGCTCCGCGACCAAATCAAAATGCTGCAACAACAATTACAGGCAGCGCCTTCAAAAAATCAAATGCGCATGGCACAAATGATGGGTGGACGCAAAAAAACACCTAAAATGCGCTAATATGTCAGACGCAAAGCGCACCATTGCGCCTTCTTGGCCAGATTACCAATTGCTCGATGCAGGTGGCGGCAAAAAACTAGAACGTTGGGGGAAAATCATTACGATTCGCCCAGATATCCAAGCTTATTTTCATTCAGGTAAACCCTTCACAGATTGGCGCGCAATGGCCCACTGGGAATTTGTAGAAGTTCCCGGCAAAAACGGGCGTTGGAAAGCCCTCAAAAAGGATGCGCCAACTGAATGGATTGTGAGTTTTGGCAGACTTAAATTTGTATTAGGGACCTCTACCTTCAAACATGTCGGCTTATTCCCTGAGCAAGCCATCAACTGGAACCACATCGACAAATATGTCAAATCTGACGACAAATTTTTAAACCTATTTGCCTATACCGGTGCTGCAAGCTGTATGGCTCGCCTTAAAGGCGCCGATACCTTCCATATCGATTCTTCAAAATCGATTTTAAATTGGGCAAAGATGAATATGGAGGAAAGTCGTTTGCTCAACATCCATTGGGTGCTTGAAGATGCCCTTAAATTTGCCGAACGCGAAGCGCGCCGTGGCAAGCGCTACGACTACATCCTGATGGACCCTCCTGCTTGGGGCAATGGTGTCAAAGGAGAAAAGTGGAAACTCGAAGACAAAATTGATCAGCTTTTTGCAGCTTGTGCAAATATCCTTGAACCCAGCGGCAGACTGACACTCAATACTTACTCTCCTTCAATTGAAGCAAATTTGCTCACTGAACTCGCCGAAATGTACTTTCCCGGCAGAGCAGTAGCTCAATCCGAACTTTACCTCGAGAGTCAGACCGAGAAATCGCTGTATTGCGGTGAGTTATTGCGCATCCATCCGCAAGACTCAGAGTAAGTCGTTGGCTAAGTTGGCCAATTCGGAACGCTCCCCTTTTTCAAGTCTGACGTGCGCAAACAATGGTTGTCCTTGCAGTCTGTCAATTAAGTAAGCCAATCCATTACTGTTCTCATCCAAGTAAGGTGTATCAATCTGGTTGACATCACCTGTGAAAACAATTTTCGTATTCTCGCCAGCTCTTGTGATGATGGTCTTGACCTCATGAGGTGTTAAATTTTGAGCTTCATCAATGATGAACATGATGTTGCTTAAACTCCTTCCTCTTATGAAGGCCAATGGTGTAATCACGATGCGCTTGGTTTGTTCCATTTCTAAGATGGCCTTGTATTTCTTTTCATTTTCACCAAATTGAGACTTGATGAACTTGAGGTTGTCCCAGAGCGGTTCCATATATGGGCCTATCTTATCGTCGGCATCTCCTGGTAAGAATCCTATCTCTTTGTTCGAAAGCGGCACAAGTGGCCGAGCCAATATAATTTGATTGAACTTTTTGTTTTGTTCCAACGATGCTGCCAATGCCAAAAGTGTTTTGCCAGTACCAGCTACACCTTGCATTGCTACTAATTTCACATCTGGATTTAACAAGGCATGGAAAGCAAATGCCTGTTCCGCATTTTTTGGCTTAATGCCATAAACAAATTCTTTTTCAATGCGCTCAACGCAATCCGTATGGTGGTTATAAAACGCCAAGGAAGATGTTTTGCCATTTTTCAGGATGTAGTACCCGTTGGTTACTTTTTTAGCACCGAGTAAACCATTTTCTTCGATACTCCCCCGCGTAAAAATCTCACGGATCACCTCGGAGTCGATGCCGTCAATGCCATATTTTCCGGCTGTTTCTATTTCTTGCGTATTGACCTTCCCTGTTTCATAATCTTCAGCAACTACACCAAGTGCTTTGGCTTTGATCCGCAAATTGATGTCTTTTGTGACCAACACTACCACTCTTTTGGGTTCTGCTTCCATGAGGTTCAAGGCAGCATTAATGATTTTGTGGTCATTTTTACCCATAGCATATACCTTTTCGGCATTGATACCCGCAGGTTGCTCATCCATTACAACTTTGAATTTGCCCAATGTTTTTCCTAAAGAAATCCATTCTTGAAGCGATCCACTTCCTGATAATTTATCGATAAAACGAATGACCTCCCTCGCTGAAAAATTCTTGGTATCGTTGCCTATTTTAAATTTATCAAGCTCTTCTAGGACAGTAATTGGAATGGCAACATAGTGCTCTTTGAAATTGACAATTGCATCGAAGTCATGTAGCAAGACAGAGGTGTCGAGCACAAAGATTTTTTCTTTTTTTCGCATCCGCTTTTTTGTTTGAATGTAAGGTTTTTCAGTTTGAAAAACAACTTACCTCGAAATTATGGCGGCTTTGTGTGCTAATTATTAGCTTTTGGTTAACAAGAGTTTAAGTGCTTGTTCTAAGCTATTGTATTGGAAAGAAAAACCGGTATCTAGCAAGCGTTGGTTGCTCGCTTTTAAGTCTGTTAAAACTAAAAATGCTTGCTCACCGAGTAACAATTTGAGGGCAAAAGCTGGCACCGCAGGTGCCCAAAGTGGCTTGCGCAATATTTTGGCAATGATTTGGGTCATTTCAAGATTGCTATTATTGGCCGCTAGCGCATTAAAAGTGCCTGAAAGTTTCCTTTCAACTGCAAAAACTAGCAAAGCACAAAGGTCGTCGATATGAATCCAGGGGCACATTTGTTTGCCTGAACCTAGAGCCGAACCAAAACCGAGCGCAATCGGACGCTTGATGTTATCTAGCGCTCCGCCTTGAGCAGCCAATACCATAGCAATGCGCAGAATGCATCCTTTAGTATTTTTTAGTATCACTTGATGAGCTTGCTCCCAATGTTTGACAACAGTTGATAGAAAGTCCTGACCATAAGGGGCACTTTCGTGGTAAACTATGCTTGTTTCTGCTTCATAACAATTGACACCAGATGCCCCAATGTAATATTTAAGCTTCGGAAGTTTTTGCGCAATTTCAGCCAAGAATAATGTTGGGACAACTCTTGATTGTATCAGTACTTCCTTGCGTTGTGTTGTCCAACGGGCTGAACCAATACTTTCACCGCATAAATTGATGATGGCCTCAACTTCGCTTAAATTAGTTAGATCCAATTCTTGTTTCGTTGGATCCCAAAAAACATCTGTAGCTTTTTTAGGACGACGGGTTAAAATAAGTACTTCAAAACCTTTTTTCTCAAGCGCACTTTTCAAGCTTTGGCCAATTAGCCCCGACCCTCCGGCAATGAGTATGGTTGACGCTAGTTGCAGGTTCCCTTCAATTCCAGAATGGTCTTGTCCTTGCTCTGTTGAATGGTTTGACATAATTTTTCTTTTGACGCTAAAGCCTTTTTAAGCGCAATTGTATCCTGATGGTTTGCCCCACCAGACCAAATCACCGCACTCAATTTATTGACTTTTTGCGCTTGTTCTAAACATGAACAATAAGCTTTGTTGTCTTGTTCGCAAGCACTCGCCATAAATAGAATGAGCCCTGCAATAATGCTGATATAATTTTGATGGATCATGGAACAAAAATACAACTAAATCGTACAAGGGTTCGATGCAAAAATTATTCTTGGTCTCCTTCCTATTTTTTATCGGACTTCGTGTTTACGGCCAAGATTGTACATCTATTTTCAAGCCTAAAAAGCAGCTAGTGGCCAACACTTATCTATGTGTTGATGCCATGCAAGCAGATTTAGCTCAAGTTCACAAACATATCATACAAACGCATCCAAATCCGACCTATTATACTTCTACAGTCGCACTAATTGAGGCTTACAATAAGGCCAAAAAGGACTGCGAACAGCCCAAAACTGTACTTGAGTTTATGCTGATTGTGAACACTTATCTCAATTCGCTCAAAGACTCGCACACAGGGCTCAATCCAAAAGACTTTTTATATCAGGTCAATGCAAATAGAAAGGTGCTGCCCTTTTTTGTGACCCAAATTGAACAAAAATTCTACCTATACAGTGGATTTTCCGTTCAGCTAGAAGCTGCAGATGAAATACTCGGCGTTGATCAATACCCAGTTGCTCAATTGTATGAAATGGCTCAGGCGCTAAGTATGTGTGAAGGAGATGCACTAGAAGCACAAAAGGAGGTTGCGCTCGATTACATCGGTGTGGCTTATAACCTGCTTCAGATGAGCATGAAGGAACAAAAAGAAGCCAAATTTAATGTCGTCAAACCCAATGGAGATACCACAATGTTACAAATACCCTTTGTTTCTACTTGGAAGTATTTTTTAGCCAGTTTGGGCGGGTCTCAGGATGATGTGGTAAGATATTATTTTGATGAACAAAACAAAGGGGTTCTCCAACTAAGTTCTTTTCAGCCCCTATCGCTGCCTTTATTCCAAAAAAAGATAGATGAATTCTTTGCTGAGGTTGAAGAAAGGAAATGTGAGCAAGTCTATATTGACCTCAGAGACAATCTTGGTGGCTTGCTGCGTGCCGAGGAATACTTGTTTAGTTATATCAATACTAAGGGCGTCTCCATACAGACCAACTACCTGTACAAACGAAGTAATTACGATCGCTTTGCCTTATTAAGTCCGGTTCAACAAATGCAATTTGTAAATAGAGCAAAAAACGTTTATCCCAACGGACTTATATCTCAAGAATATGACTTTTATAGAATGCCGAAAGGTTCCACTCAAACCATTTTGTATGATTACGTACCTTCTAATGCTCGTAATCATACCTATAAAGGAAAATGTGCTTTGGTCATGAATGGAAATTCGATGTCTGCCTCCGTGTTATTTGCGGCGTGGTTCAAACACATCGATCGCGGAGAAATAATCGGGACCACTTGCATGGGAGGTATGGGAGGCACATTCGGAAACCCCGCGTCCATTACTTTAGATCATTCTCAGATCAACGTCATAGTCTCAACACTCAAATTCACACCTTTGCACATCAAGGATAAAGTACTGAATCCTATTGTTCCAGACATTTGGTTGAAACCAAGTAAACAAGATTTATTAGAGCGCGTTGACCCTTTTGATCGCTATTTAAAGCAGCTCAATTAGAGAAAAAACAAAAGTGTTACGACCGCATATCGGACAAACTTACCAATCGTAATCAAAACAAAAGTTGGCAGCCAAGGCACCCGGAAAAATCCCAAGCCTATGCCGATGAGATCTCCGACAAATGGTAGCCAACATAATAAAGCCATCCAACTTCCATATCGCTGAATCTTTATCTTCCACTGCTCGATTTTCTCAGGTTTAGCTCCGAATTTTCTCAACCAATTCGGATTTCCCAAATAACCAATACCGTAATTGAGCCAAGCGCCCATAGAATTTCCGGCTGTCGCGACGGCAAGACACGCTAACGGTTCGTAGCCATAATGAAACATTGCGGTTAAGAAAATTTCAGAGGCAACAGGTAAAATTGTAGCAGCCAAGAAACTCGCCAAGAATAAGCCTAAATATCCGTATTCAAAAGTCATGATACAAAAAAAAGCCGGTTGCCCGGCTTTTCATATTAAAGTTCTGAGTATTAACGCTTCACAAATTTCTTTGTAAATGTGGTACCGTTAGATGTCATTACGACGGTATAAATTCCAGCAGCCCAGCTTTCAGAATTGATGGACAACTCATGAGAACCCGCAGCCAAACCGTTGATTGTAGTCGCTTGCATTACTTTACCTGAAACATCAGTTACTGTATAGCTAAGATCTGCATTGTTTTGAAGGTCAAAACGCAATGTTGCATTGGCAAGCGTTGGGTTAGGCATCACTACAGCATGGCTTAACTCAGCTTGCTCGGCAACACTCACAATTGGATCAAAATTCATACGAACCATCGGTGTATTGGTAGTGTAGTACCAAGTGTTGTCAGCTAAATCAAGGAAGAATGATGTTTGTGGCTCAGATTTTCCAGCGTTAGACACGCGTAAACCTGCAGAATAAGCCCCAACAACTGCCAAGTAAGTAGAACCAGCTGAAAGGTCAATATACGGATCCAATTCCATAACTAGGTTAGTTGCCAAGTTGTTACTTTGAATAGCAAGCGGCATTGATTCTGATTCAAAAACGAAATCCCCAGTTGTAGGATCAATAGAATATAGCTTTACGAAAATTTCTGTTCCAACTGTGGCGCCATTAGCACCACTTGGTAGGCGTACGTTGATGGCTTTTAAAGTTGCATCTTGGAAGATGTCAAAAAGGTTACCAACCTCAAAACCGTCAGTTCCATTAGAAGTACTACCTGCAGGCGTACCGTTATCGCGGGCATAGATAAAGTCTGTGACAGAAAAATCGATGTTCGCTAACGCATTATTCGCAGGTATATCATCTGTTGAGTCAGCGGTTATCGTGCGAGAAATAGAGATGTTCCCAGGTGTGGTTGGTGGTGTGTAGAAAGTTGTGAGTTCAATGTTTGCTGTATCCAAAGATGCAATGCTCACTGGTGCAGAAGATGCAGTCCAAGCTCCGTTGTTTGCATTGATGTTCAATTTAACGTTGTTTTGGGTATTGATACCCCCGTTGAATACGTCAGCAGCAAATCCGATTTCAGTGACTTGCTCATCTGGAATTTGATAGTAAGGAAGACCTGCCGTTCCCCAAAAACTTCCGGTAACCGAAAGGTCATTGGTAGGGTTCGTAACAATTTTAACATCATCAATGTACCATCCATAAGTGATCCAGACATTCGGATTTGCAGCAGAACCTGGGAGATTTGTGGTCCATGAGAAACGCACCCAAATCGGGCTCGGATTGGCCGATAAGAAAGTCGCTAAGTTGATGATTTTAATATCAGGGTTTGCGTAGGCAGAACCTCCGGCTGAAGATAAAATTGGTTTGTCAAGGTTGTTACCAACAGTAGTAAATATTACACCATCAGTTGAAATCTGAATTTCTTGAAGGTCATAAAAACGTGCACCATACTGTTGAAATTGTAATGAAACTTGGTTGCTTCCGCCCAAAGTTGCAATATCAATAGGTTGTGCGGTTGTCATGGTGTAAGTAACATTCAAGGCTTGAGTTGCTGCTTGAGCATCGCCGTTTACTAATTCTGCATAATTACCGCCAGAAGAAGAGGAAATCCCGTTTGCTGACCACCAACCATCACTTGTATTGTTGATGTTCCAACCAAATTCGACACCGCTCTGACCTGAATTATCGATAGTCCAGTTTGCTGGCGTTGAAAAGTCATCGGACCAAATTGTAATACCTAGTTGTTTATATTCATTTGGTGCTTTGGAAAGCTCTTTTGGAGCATTTACCAAATCTTGAAATGTTTGTAAACGCGGGGCTTTCTGTGCAAATGCTACAGATGAAATGGCGCTCACAAATAGTAAGAGTTTTTTCATTTTTATGTGTTTAGGTAATAAAGATAAGTAATTCTATGCGTCTCTCAAAAATGGAAGATTTTTTCGACCTTCAATGAGTTCCTTCGCACTCATATTAACAACGTAAATTCCTTCTTGTTCTTGGGGTTCTAACAAAGCAGATCCGAACATATCAATGGCTTGACTATGTCCATTATAGTTCAGCTCGTTGCCATCCATACCAACTCTATTACAGCCCAACACATAACATTGGTTTTCTATTGCCCTAGCCTTTAGAAGTGCGTCCCAATGTGAAATGCGTTTTGAGGGCCAATTGGCAACATATAAGAGCACATCATAAGCTGGCGAAGCAACTTTAAGTCTATTTCGAATGAGTTCTGGAAAACGCAAATCATAACAAATTTGCAAATTGAATTTCCAGCCTTTAAAAGTCAAGATTCTTTCTTCTCGTCCCGCAGTGAAATACTGGTCTTCTCCACCCAAACAAAATGATTTTCTTTTATCATAAATAGCAATCTCTCCATCAGAGCTGACAAACACTCCCCTATTAAAAGTTAGATTGTTTTCTTTACAAATGAATGAAGTGTATACTGCACAAGATTTATTAGAGGCCAATAACTTCAAAAATTTCACGGCATCGCCAACCATATTTTCAGCTAGCGCCACATTCATTGTGAACCCCGTATGAAACATCTCAGGTAGCAGCAATAAATCGATAGAATCGATAGAATCTACCAAATTTTGCACGCGATCAAAATTGACCTGTTTATCCTCCCACTCTTGATCAAATTGGACAATGCCTATTTTTAAATCTTGCATAATTTTTCAATTGCTTGCTGGAGTGTTTCACTGGTTTTTGCGAAACAAAACCGAATCAATCCTTGGTCTTTTACATCTGCATTAAAAACCGAAATAGGTATAGCTGCCACTCCATGATTGATCGTTAAATCGCGACAAAATTCAACATCAGACTTAGCTGAAATTTTAGTGAATTTAGCCACTTGGAAATAACTGCCTTCTGAAGGTAATAATTCAAATCTGCTATCCTCGAGCCCCGCTCTAAAGAAATCACGTTTTTGCTGATAAAATGGCCCTAACAAGTTCACATCAACCAAATCGAGGTAATTTGCCAAAGCTGCCTGAGCTACACTATTCACACAAAAAACTAGAAACTGATGAACCTTTAAAATTTCATTCATCAAATACCCTTCGCAAACTAAATAACCGATTTTCCAACCAGTAATATGAAATGTCTTGCCAAAAGAGGAGACAATTATTGTTCGATCAATGATTGCTTTTCGTTGGTTGATCGATTGATGCCCTTTTTCATATGCAATAAATTCATAGACTTCATCTGAGAGCAATAGTAATTTAGGAAACCTTTCCATTAAGCGCTCCAAAGCTTGAAAATCAGAATCGTTCCAAACCCTCCCACTAGGATTATGAGGGTTATTGATGATGAGCAATTTAGTTTGCTCCGTGGTATGCGCTTCAATTAGATTCCAATCTGGCTCAAAAGTTTCTTTCAAAGGTATCCGAACTGCATGAGCTCCTGCCAGTTGAACTGGTGCATCATAACAATCATAACTGGGATCAAGAATAATAACTTCTTCACCTGGGAATACCAAAGCTTGTATAATAGTAAAAATGGCTTGTGTTGCACCCGCTGTAATTAAAACATCCCCAATACCTACTTTGCGATTATACTGTTTTGCAAGCAATCCACAAATTTTCTCTCGTAAAGTGGGTAACCCCTGTAGCGGAGCATATTGGTGAACATTTTCTCGAGAAACAATTAATAATTGTTCTTGCAGTATGGGATCTATAGGAAAATCAGGGAACCCTTGGGCGAGATTGATTGCACCGTGCTCAGCGGCAAGTGCAGACATCGTTGTAAAAATTGTGGTGCCTACATTTGGCAACTTACTTGGCCGCTTTTCCACGACACCACTCATTACAAGCCTTTGATACCCACAGCACCTGAAGTTGAAGATCCAGTTGAGATATTCAAACTCTTAATAAGAAATTCTGTACGGCGATTCAAATCATGATCTGCTTCTGTACATGGGGACTGTTGATTGCCTTCACAAGGACAATTTGTTCTCAACATAGACTCCCCATAACCCATATAGGTAATGCGATCAGAATTAGAAATTCTAGACTTGATGTAATTCGCTGCATTTTCTGCACGCTTATTAGAAAGCTTTTGATTGTACTTCACTGTTCCACGGCAGTCCGTATGAGAACCAAGCTCAACCTTAATATCTGGGTATTGATTCATGAACTTAACCACTTTATCCAATTCAATCAAAGCATCTGATCTGAGATCTGCTTTGTCAAAATCATAATAAATCGATTTCAAGCCTAATAAAGCAGTAATATCCATTTCCAACATCAATGGTTCTAAATCAATGTTGACTAAATCTCTAACTCGAATTGCATTGGTATCTGCAGCATTAAAGTTAAATGTTACTTCTTTAGAAACATAGCCATCTTTTGACAAACTTACGCGAAGTTTCACATTTGAGTTGAGTTGTAAACTATCTAAAACAGCTGTAAGCGCGCCTAAATCTGAAGTTTTTCCTTCAAATAATAGCACTCCTGTTGAATCATCAACAATGCGAATAGCAACATCTGAAAGAGGTTGTCCAGTCTTTGCATCATTTACAGTAAACTCAACAGGTACATCCACAAATAAATTGATCAACTCAAATTCATAGATGTCGTCTGTTTGTCCGTTTGAAGCGCGATTAGACGTCAAATAACCATGCTTATCATCAGTAAAGATGATAGCAAGATCATCGTAAACTGAATTATAATCGTTGCCTAGACTTTTAACTTCTAAGTTCTCAATAACAAATAAGTCGTAGTCTCCAATAGAGTTATGACCCTGAGAAGTGAAATACAATTTACCATTGTAGATACTAGGAAAAATATCATTTTTTGGAGTATTGGCTAACTTAATCGCTTCAGCTTTACCAAACTTGCCATTTTCATAATTCACTTTATAAAGATCCATTCCTCCGAGACCTCCTGGCATATCAGAAGAGAAATACAATGTGCTAGAACTTTCATCCCAAAATGGATGTGTTACATTGTAGTTATTGTTGTTCAAACTAAATTGCTGTGGGGCACTCCATTCTCCATTAGTATTTTTCACAGAAAAATGAATAGCAAGTTTCTCATGATTAGAAGACGATTCATTGTTTGTAAAAAACAAAAGGTCACTCTTGCTATTTCCAGACAACGGACCATCATAGTAACAAGTACTGATTAGCATTTGTTGTTTCGTAGCCTCACTCAGCAATTTTGCCGGAACCAACTTACAACCTTCCACTAAATAGATATCCGAAAATGGTTTTTTTGCAAACTCGTCCATATCCGCATCATTACAAGGATTGATAGCGGCAGACTGCACATATAATTGATTTCCTATTTTGCGGGCAGCAAAATCATCATATGGTGTGTTAAAACATGAAGATTTCAATTCAACTTTGTACTGTCCAAAAACAGCAGATACGAAAGTTAAGCTCAATATGAGAGTTTGCAATAAACGCATAGAAATCAGTTAAATCAATTGAAGAAACGCGGACCTTGACAGCGAGTTGAAGTATTGAATTTGTAACGTAGAGCCACTTCATGCGATTGATTTGCTACGCGGCTCATGTTTGACAAAGGATAAGTGTATGAATAACCTACATAAAAACGATTAGCAAAGTCATAACCTACAATTGCACCGATTGCACTATTCAATTGACAATTCAAACCTAAGTCAAGACCCATTTTATTGGTAAAAATAGCATTCATATCAACAGTCCAAGGTAAACCATCCATGTAACGGACTACTACGTTTGGACGCAAACTCCAGTTCGCACCCATTGGCGCTGTTCCACCAAAATAACCAAGGTAACCTCCACGATTGTCAACAAATAATGTCATATCACGATCCATGAAATCTGTCTGTCCTACACGCGGACGAGCAAAACCAAAGTAAAAATTCTTATTATAGACCAAGAATCCATACCCCGCATTAAATTGCAAACCTGTCGACAAATTTGACATCATATCAGGATCTACATTTGCTGTTTCAAGATCTGTAAGGTTTACTGATGTATTACCAGCAATAGCACGTAAACCAAGAGCCACATTCCATTTCTGATTTAACTTCAAATGATAAGAGCCGTTCACTGCAAACTGTGTTGACTTTACCGGACCTGTCTCATCTTGCAACAATGACAAACCTAAACCAAAATTATTCAACAAATTAAAGTTTCCTGATAGCGTCATGGTACGTGGTGCACCATTAATACCAGTCCACTGCGAATTGGCCAATGTTGTAATGTCATTGTATGAATTCGCACCTGCTTGCGCAGGGTTCAACATTAGTGCGTTGAATTGATTCTGACGGTAGTTAGGGTCTTGGGCGCGTAAACCGAATCCTAGAAGTACTACTCCTAATGCCAAGACTATTTTATTGCTCTTTTTCATAACGTACATTGTCAATGTATTACTATTGTTTAACTCGGTTAATATAAACGTAACCGCTCATTTGTTTACCACCATCTAAATTCAAGATATAGTAGTATGTTGCGTCAGGAACAGCAACACCGTTGCCCATCAAAGTTCCATCCCAATCATTTTGATACAAAGCACTATAGTATACTAATGTACCATATCTGCTATATACAGCAAGTTGTTTTGTATTGTAACCTTCAAGACCTTCAATTACCCATGTATCGTTGATACTGTTTCCATTAGGAGTAAATGCTTCCGGAATTGATGGACCATTCCATGAATCAGCACCACATGCATCTGAAGCAATCACTAATACATTCACTTCTGCACTTGATTGGTTACCATTTGCATCGGTGATTGTTACTGTGACACTATTGTTTCCAACATGTGAACAATCAAAATTTGAAGGACTTAAAACAACCGAAGCAATAGTACAGTTGTCATAACTTCCGTTATCAACTTGCTCAAAGCTCAAACTTGCATTACCATTTGCATCTAACAAGATCGCAGTGTTTTGCAAGTTGACTACCGGAGCAGTTTTATCTTCGACAGTTACATTTTGTGTAACCGTTGTTGTATTTCCGGCTGCATCAACAACTGTCCAAGTAACAACCGTTGTACCAACTGGATAAATTGCAGGGGCATCATTAGTTATTGTTAGATTCTCCGTACAATTATCTGAAGTGAGTGGTTCAGCAAGAACTACACCGCTCGCTTCACAATAATTGGTTGTTGAAATAACAATATCCAACTGAGGCTGCACTACTGGAGCAGTTAAATCGACAACATTGACGAGTTGTGTTGCAGTAGCTGTATTTCCAGAGGCATCTGTAACAGTCCATGTAACCGTTGTCGTTCCAATTGGGAAGATAGCAGGTGCATTATTTGTAACTGACACAACTGAACAGTTATCATTGGTTACAGGAGTACCTAAAGCTACGCCGATTGCTTCACAACCCAAATTAGGTGTAATAGACACATTCAGCGGCGCAACTATGGTTGGATTAATATTATCATCAATTTCAACCTCAATTGAATTTGAAACTACTGTACATCCTTCGTTATTTGTTACGGATACAGAATAAGTTCCAGAATGATCAACGACAATAAATGGATTTGTAGAACCAGTGTTCCATTGATAGTTTGAACCATTCGAAGCAAATAACATAACTGTGCTTCCTGGACAAACTGAAGTTGGACCTCCAGCTGTTATTGTCGGAGTTACAGGATTGTTGTTAACTGTAACATTTGCACTTGCGCTTCCTACACAACCATTTTGAGAAACAGTGTAGGTAAAGGTAGCCGTTCCGGCATTTACGCCTAAAACAACACCATTGGCATCTATTGTAGCTACAAAATTATTTGAAGAAGACCAGAGGCCACCAGGAGTTGATGTAGTAAGCGCAATTTCTGCACCTTGACAAACTTCATTTGCACCAGTTATAGCAGCAACAACAGGAATTGAATTAACGGCCACAGTTACCAATGATGATTGCGTTGTACAACCAGCTGCGTTCGTAACCATTACGTAATAATTACCTGCACTTGTTACCGTATTGCTAGCACCGAGTGTTCCATTACTCCAAACATAGCTTGTGCCCCCAGTTGCAGTAAATGTAACCGATTCACCCGCGCAAATTACTGTTGGGCCGTTAGCACTTATCGTAACTGCAGGAACTGCGTTAAAGACAACAACTTCAGATGCGGAGTTTACACAACCATGAACGTCAGTTCCAGTTACAGTATAGGTATTTGAACTGTTGACTGAAATAGCTGATGTTGTGGCTGTAGTAGACCAAACATAAGTAGCAGCTCCTGAAGCAGTCAAACCAACCGTTGACCCTAAACAAGCACTTGAACCTGTTGATGCAATTGCAACACTTGGAAGATTCCAAACTGTTACATTAATGCCTGACAATGTTGCTGAACAACCTGAAGAATTAGTGATAATGACATTATATGAACCACTAGTATTAACTGTTATAGCTTGAGCTGTAGAGTTATTAGACCAATTATATGTCATGCCTGCAGGAGCAGAAAGTGTTACAGACCCCCCAGCACAAAACGATGTAGGACCTTGAGCTGTTATTTGACCTGTTGGGGCAGGACTAACAGTTAGAAGTAATGAAGCGCTTCCAACACAACCTGCAGTCGATGTTCTCGTGTAAGATATTGTAGTGGTACCTACAGCCAATCCATTTACCGTTCCATTTGATGAAATAGTAGCCACTACAGTGTTAGAGCTAGACCATGTACCCCCTGATGTTGCATTTGATAAATTTATTGAAGCACCTAAACATACTTGATTTGCCCCAGCAATCGCTTGAACTACTGGAAGTGGGTTTACTGTGACTACAGTAGCGTTTGATGTAGCTGAACAACCACTTGCGTTGGTGACAGTAACATAATATGATCCAGATGTACTTACAGTAATTGACTGCGTTTGTGCACCA
>JBIPMW010000194.1:0-3661 GCA_044376455.1 Crocinitomicaceae bacterium
TACGCAAAACGTGCTGATCAAATAGCTGGTCATAGAGCTTAAAAAAGCGTACTTGATTGACTGCTTTGGTAGCTTTTGCTTCAATGAGTTTCCTATTTTCTTGAGCCACCAATTCGGCATTTAAATGTAGGGCCTTTTCGATATCTGCACTTAAGTTGGAAGAAAATATGATTCCGTTTGTGCCCGAATTGATCCATTCTTTATTGGCTGGTAAATCGGATACCAGCGGAATGCATCCAAAGGCCATTGCTTCCAAAAGACTAATTGCAGTACCATCAGATTCCGGAATCGAAATATATACTTTAGCCTTCGCGTAATAATTTCTGTTGTCTTCAGGTTTAAGAAATCCTACAAATTCAAAAGCCCCAGCGGGTAAATGCTTTGCTGCGAGCTGTTTCAATGCTTCCGTCTGGGAACCACTTGCGGCAAGAATCAATTTCCAGTCAGGGTTGGCCTTCAGAAAGGCTGCACTTTGCAAGATTACCTCGTTGATCCGATAAAGTGGCTCATGCATGCGATTGGAGAAAATGAGCTGCTGCTTTTCAATCGGAACCACCGACATAATGAGATCTACCCCAAAATTTGCAACAAGCACGGCTTGCTTCGGTGCCAGTTTGCTAATTGCCTCGGCCATAAATTGTGCATCGGCTGTTATTTTTTGAGCGCGCTTCAAAACAAATTGCACCATCGCCTTATAGCGCCAATTCTTCTGTGGTAACAAGAGCACATCGCTACCCCAGGTGGTCAGTACAAGAGGCTTGAGTTGCCGATTTGCGAGCGTCGTAAGCAAGCCATAAGAATTGGCTTGGTGCACATGAATGATGTCAGGATTGAAATCAAGAATTACCTTTCTGAGTGCAGCAACATTCTTCAAGACGCGCAAAGGGTGCTTCAAGCTAAAATCGAGTTGGATGGCATGATGGCCTTCTATATGATGACCAGATACGATCAGGATTTCATCAAAATACGGTGCTATGAGCGACTTATAATTGAGTAAATGCGCATTTCCTTTGCTACTGCCAATGAGTAATAATTTTTTCTTAGCTGTTCCTTGCATCTGCAGTCTTTATACATTTAAAAGCCCAAGCCAAAGCTAGACAAAATAGCAACTCAATGTTTCGCTCAGTAAAAGGGTTATTTGTGAGAGCGCTCGTGAGCATCAGTAAGATGACCAAAACAAATGGGATATAGCTTCTATTTTTCGAACGAAATACTTGTACAAAAGGGCGTAAATAAAGTAGGGTGTATAACACTAAGCCAATGAAGCCATAACGCCATGCCATGAGGATATATTCATTTTCAGCATAAAGCCGATTGGCATAAAAATATTGTTTGTAGGGGCCGTGTCCAAAAATCGGATATTCCAAAATTTGCTGGCCAAGCAAGGTCCAGGTTTCAAAGCGCCCTCGTACAGATCCGCTATATAATGCCGTGCCATCAAGTAAACTCGCGCTGTAAGGGGTATATTGAAAAAAAGAAGTGGCCAACATCAAGGCCAAAAAATAGGTTAAAACGAGCCCTCCAATGATGGTCAACCATTGCCTACGTGTCCATAAGTGCAAATGGAAAATGGCTAGATAGCTCAATAAAACGAGGATCACAACAATAGAAGTTCTTGACTGACATAAAAAAACCATTGTCAATGCCAGCAAGAAGAGGCCCAATTGTTTTTTATTGAATTGGAAGGGTAGAAATAAAATGCTGAAAAAAGTAAAAAGAAGTGCATTGATATTTGGATTTCCCATAGTGCCCACCATGCGCTTCACTGCTGGCTCCCCAAGCGAGTTCTTACCAAAAAATTGTATTTGCAAGCCTCCATTGTATTGGACCTCTAATATTTGATTAATGCCAGGAAACTCAAAAAAGTGCAAGAGATTAAGCACAACAAGTACTAAAAAGAGATAGGGCAAGCATTTTTGCAATTGGTCAAAATCCATCAAACCAAGAAACAACAATAATACCCCAAACTTGAACCACTTATAAATTTCAAAATAATCTGAAACTGAGGTTGTGTGCGCTTGAATAAAGATGGTCAAACCGACATAACCTGCCATAGCAAAAGGCAGGGCGTGGTATTTCGAAAATTGAATTTTTGACCTATTTAAGAACAAGAGGAGTAATATCATTGGTAAACAGAGGTCAACCCAATGAACCGAAGGAAATTGCGTTGCGAATGTCACTGATGGCAAACAAAGCGCCGCAAAAAGCAAAAAAATACCTAAAATGGTTGGGAAATTAATCGTTTGCCCACTCTTCATAAAAAGCGCTTAGTTCCGGGTGTTGTCTGAGCTGACGCTCGTCTAGTTTTCTAGTGTCTCCAATCACTTTTGCTGGGTTACCGCTAATGATGGAAAAATCTGGATAATCTCCTTTGAGGTAACTGTAAGCAGCAATCAGACACCCCTTACCAACTTTTGTTTTTGGCATGATGGTGGAATGAGGACCAATAAAAGTGTATTTACCGATATGAATGGCTCCTCTTTCGTATACTTCGTGGTTGGGTTGGTGGTATCGTTTGCCGTAGATGCGTATAGCCATATGGCTCGAATGCGAAGTCATGTTGATAAATGTGGTAAGCTGACAACCTTCTTCTATGGTTATTCCCTGACTTGCTTCAATAAAATTGTAATGTCCGATGAAAACATTTTCACCTACAACCAAATTTTGTGGGTGATCAATGAATGTCGTGTTCGAGATGCGCGTATGCGCAATGTGTTTTCCATGATTGTCATAAATGCGCTGAATCATTGCAGGGCGAAATGCCAAGAAAAAGCGCCTTAAAACTTTGTGAAGAATACCGTTTTTTTGTTGCATGTCATTCGATTGCAAGCGAAGATATCAAAAACAAGCATATATTGAGTATTTTTGCTTCGCAGCGCTATTCAAAATGACAAATACCGGACTACTTTCCAAACCTAAAATCATTCATCTGAGTAGTGCGCATCACGACCATGATGTCCGCATCTTTTTAAAAGAATGCAAATCACTTGCAGCAAATTTTCCTGAGCACGAAATTCATTTAGTATTGTCGGGAGTCGAGCCACGCATTGTAGATGGCGTGCACATTCATAGTGCCGGCCCACGTGGAGCATCCAAGTTTCAAAGAATGTATCATACTGTCAATCAAGTTTATCAAAAGGCCCTTGAACTCGACGGAATTTGTTATCACTTGCATGATCCCGAACTTTTACGGCTCTCTTTAAAGCTCAAAAGAAAAGGTAAAAAAGTCATTTATGACGCGCATGAAGATCTCCCACGACAATTTATTGGTAATTCAAAACTACCTGCCAAGCAATTGCTCTCTGGCATCATTGAACGTGTAGAAAGTTACTTCGCAAAAAGAGTAGATGGCATTATAACAGCAACACCATTTATTGCAGCTCGCTTCGAAAAAATCAATGCCAACACTATTGACATCAATAATTATCCGCTAGCAACTGAAATTGAAATGGTTGAAGGACCGACGCATTCCAAAGAGAATTACGTTTGTTACATCGGTGGCATTTGGCCTTCAAGGGGTCTTTTAACGCTGGTCGATGCCTTCGAAACGAGTGAGGTAAAATTGGCTTTGGCGGGTAAAATTGAACCTACATTCAAAGCAATTTTACAACAGCGTCAAGGTTGGAAAAATGTGCAAGAACTGGGCTTTATTGATCGGAAC
>JBIPMW010000379.1:0-3659 GCA_044376455.1 Crocinitomicaceae bacterium
AACTTCAATTTGCTTTTGATTGATTCTTAATTCTTCTTGATCATCAATCAAAGCAATCAAATCATTGATATCAACCTTGACTGGCATATCATTAACAACATTTTTTGCCGCTTTTTCCAACCCATCAATATCAACGTTTTCTTCGGGTTTAAGAGTCTCTAAATAAGCATTCAAACTGTCAATAATTTTTTGCTTGATTTCATTTTTCTCCTCATCATTAGTTTTGTTAGGAGGGGTAAATTGGACTGCACCAACGATTTCCAGAATGTTACGATAGATAAACAGATTTTCTTTTTCTAATTCGGCTTTTTCGGCAAAACTCAATTTAATTTCTTCCGGTGTAACTACTGCTAAAGGCGATAAATCTGAAGCTTGTAACTTCAAGTCTTTATCTTCAACAGTGATTTGAGCTTCAGCAATTTTATTTTTAATATCTTCTTTTTTCACGGAGTCACCAGATTTTAGATTTGTGAAATATTCTGATAATTTATTGATAATTTCTTGTTGTTGAGAAGATTCAATATCCTGATTGATTTTAAATTGAACTCCAATGTAAACCAGTTTCACTTGTGAAGTTACCCAAATCTTACGCAGATAGATTTTTTGCGCTTCCTCAATATCAATTTTCTTTCGAGAATCATTATCAGCATAACACTGAGTTGGTGTACTGGGAATAGAGCCATTGTCTGTTGGGACATAGGTACAAATTTCAAAACGCTCTATATTATAGACATTTGTTACAGAAAGAATTTGACGAGTTAGTTGAGAAAATAACAAGGGTTGTCCCATTTTTGTTTGACTAATATAATTAATGATGCTTTCTTCAACAGATTTTTCTATGGTCTTGCGCTCCATTTCTGATATTTTTATACTTGGATTAATTTCAATCTTAAATACAGCATCTATAGTAACAATAATAGCTGACTGTAAACGAACAAATACTCCTGCTGCTCTAACTTTATCAATCTGACTTTTCAGACTTTGAACTTTAGTTTCATTGCTAAAATCAACGCCATCGACAAATAGGTCAACTAAACCATATTTTTTGTCAGAATCATTAAACCTTTCAATCAGTTTAACTTCTCTAACGCTCGGCTGACTTAAGAGTGCATTTTTTAGAGCAATATTAGAAGCTTTTCCAGAAGAAATTAGGGCAATTTTTGCTCTTTGTCGCAATTCCTCATCGGTTTCTGTTTTCTTACCAGTAAACTGTATAGGACTTTTATTGATAACTGATTTAATACTGGGAATGGGAAGAGGCATAATATTAATTGTCTCCTCCTTAGTCACCTGTTCTTCTCCTCGTTCTACAGCTTGAATTTTAACCTCAACAGTTTCTAAATTGGCGGGAAAAATTTTAGATTCAATAGTTGTATAAGCTTTTTTCGGTGATTTTTCACTGTCTTCTGTAGTCACTAAAGTTCCCACAGGAATTTCAATTATATCGGTTCCTAAATCCCGTTGAAAAGTGACGGTTCCCTCGGCAAAATCTGGTAATCCCCGTTGAATTCCTAGCAAAGCTACCAACATTTCTAATTGTGAACCTTCTGCTGAATCAATAAAGGCTGACAGATAAACTTGATTTAATTGTTCGTAGAGTATCCCAATTTCATAAGCAAAAGATTCATAGATGGTGCGAATAACGCTACCTACCTGAAAATCTGTCAAAGTAGGAACTTTTTCTTGGGATTTCTGCACCATGTTGGTGTAGATTTCTTCAAATTTTTTCGGTTCAAAAGTCATGATCTAATTCTCGGTGTTGGTGGAAGGATAATTATGGCTAAAGATTGATGGCTAACTGAATGTTAAGATCGGTAGATTCCCCTACAGGTTGCAAAATAATTGTTGTTAGTAAAACATTGCGTTTGTCTAAGTCGCGGGAAGGGGGTTCAAATCTAATTTCCTTGATTTCAGCAATCCGAGATTCTTGCTCTAAACATTCCCTGATATAAAGTTCTGCCAGCTTACGGGTACGAATATTATTGGGTTCTCCCATTAATAAATAAAGGCGAGATCCATAGGATGGATGTCCTAACTTTGTCAATTCTCCCCGACGAGTATAAAATCTATTAACAATAGCTTGAGATAGATTTTTTCGTCCATCAACTCGATTAATATCTTGTTGTTGTCCTAGTTCTCCCGGTGTTAATTGCAGATCAAATGTATTGAGACTGGTCATATTTTAACCCCTAGTTATTTATTTAAGCTTTGTTTGATTTCTTGAATTAATTCCTGTTTCATAGTAGAAGAAAGTTTTCCAGTAATTTCTTTTTCTACGGTAAGATTGCCTTTAACCGTCACTGTTTTATTGAGAGCAGGACTTAATTCAATGTTACCGTCTAAATCAAAACGAATTGCTGCACCATTTTCTAGCTTGATTTCTAATCCTTGCTCTAACAGGGTTAAAGAACAACTCGGTTTTTTATCCCTTTTAATGATAACTTTTCCACTAGCGGGGATGAGTTCAATATTACCCTCCTGAGTGACTGAGAGTTTATTATTGTTGTCAGTAATTAAAGAAATTCCCTCCCTTTGATGTAGATTAATAAGAGCATGACCGGATTTATTCCCTTCGTGGGGACAATTCTGATCTGTGCCTATGCACCATTTACCATCATGGGGTTTTTCGATGCGACTAGGCATATCATAAGGACAGATAAAAATCTGAAGAAAAAGCTCTGGTTTGTCTTTCGTTTTGTCAACAATTCCATCAGTTTGACCCGAATATTCATAATCGCTGTTTGCGCCTTTAATTCTGACCATAATTTAATCCTCTTTGTCGATTTTACTTAGTTAATTATCCTACTTTTGTATTTCTTGCTTTAGCTTGAATTGAGTTAATTTTTTCAGTCGGAACCAGAATCGGACAAGGCGCACCTAAATTTCCCAGATGGGTATGAGTTGTCAACAAAATGTCATCATTATCAGCGATCGCATTGGCGGGAACTCTCCCCCCAACTTGTACACTAGAAGTAGCAGCATCACCAATTTTTATCCCACCTAAACTTTTCAATGTCAGATTACTGCTTGCTGCATCGATAGTAATTCCTCCACTGGCAATTGCAATTTTACAAGTCCCATTATCAATCGTCAAAGTAGTTCCCTTAAGAGTAATATTACACTGTTGAGTTTTTAAGGTCATATCGCCATCATTAAGATTAATTTCGCATTTCTCATTAGTTGCTGTAATTTCTTTATCCTTCACCGTCACCATGCTTTTTTCATCTTTACTGGTAATGGTAATCACACTATCTTTATCAATCTTAATTTGACTACCATTTTCCAGAGGATGTTGTAATAAAAATTCTTTCTCTTGGTTGACAGGTGGCTGATCTTGATCATTGTATAAACGACCAATAATCACGGGAGAATTGAGATCACCCCCAATAAAAGTAACCAAAACCAGGTCATCAACTTTGGGAATATTTACCCATCCTAAATGGGGAGTAGCAAGGGGAACTTTCCTGAGTTCAAAATCGGTTCCATCTGGTTGCTTTTTATTTTTTAATTTTACTGAACATTGATAATTATCTTGATCATTTTCTGCTGCATGAGGAAAAATTGCCGTAACAATACCAAGTTCAGTAGTGTAAATTTTTTGTGCTTCCTGTTGAGCAACTTTTTTCATTACGCCGACAATTGAATCCATTAGATTTCCT
>JBIPMW010000049.1:0-11307 GCA_044376455.1 Crocinitomicaceae bacterium
TTGTTTGTAAATCGCCTGTATATCGTGTGCATAATGCTCAAAATGAGGTGCATTGGCATAGGCGCTTTCAATGGCGCGCCAATGGTCTGAAATCCAGTTTTTGGAGTAGTCAATTTGACAATCCTTGAGCACAAGTTTTTTTCCAGATTCATGGATGATCGGGACGTTGAGTTGCAGTACGCCATTGGCTGTTAAAATTTCACATCGGGTTCTGATACTCTGTTTAACAAAATGTTCGTGTATTTCGATAATTGGTGCAGCGTCATGCGCTAAAGCACGAACATAGGCTAAAGAGGGGAAATAGGCAGTCTGAAAAACGGACATTAGTCAATAAAGTGGAATATCCTATTGAAGCGGATTCCGAGGAAAGAGTCTACGAATGGTGATTTTGAGAACCAAACAAAAGAAGCTCTTCCCACGATGTGATCTTCAGGAACAAAGCCCCACACGCGCGAATCAGCAGAGTGGAAACGGTTGTCTCCCATCATCCAGTAGTAATTCATCGCGAAACGATAACTTGTTGCCTTTTTACCATCGATGTAAATATTGTTTCCTTTGATAGCAAGTTGGTGACCTTCATATGCGCTAATGATGCGCTTGTACCAAGCGATATTTTTGGTATTGATGGCAATGCGCTGTCCTTTTCTTGGGATTTGGAAACGTTGGAAATCAGTCATGGTGTTATTAACTGCAAAGTCTTTAGGGAATTGATCTAGGTTAGCGATTTGTTGCAAAGGAGTTGCAGCTTTGTTTTTATCCAAATGCATGTAGCGAATTTTCTCTAAACGAATGCGAAAATCGAGTTCAATTTGCTTTTTTTCCTTAGCCGTTAGATTTAAAAGATAATATTGAGGATCTCCTAATGCATCGAAATCAGTACGTGCACCATCTGCTGAATTTTCTAAGCCATAACGCGTCAACATTTCTTCGGTAGATGGAAAACTCACTTTTGTTTTTTCAATACGGTACATCAGCGCCTGACCAGGGGCCACGTAAGCCTTTTTACCGTTCACATAAAGCACAGAGTTTTTGATTTCCAAGATATCCCCTGGTGTTCCGACGCAGCGCTTGATGTAGTTTTCGCGCTTATCAACAGGGCGATAGATCAGACCGCCATGTTTTTGTCCATATTTACTTTCTTCCATGTAGACCGGGAATTCTCCGTTTTGGAAGCGCGCACGCGCCTGATTTTTCCAAAAATCGTGGTTTTGGATAAACTGTTCGAGTAATTTATTTTCTTGAGGTGTTGGATCACGTCTTTCCCAGATTGCACTCACATTGTTTTTCAAGGCAAACTCAAACAAAGCTTCTTGATTAACTAGACCATGAAAGTCATGACCCATTAGGCCGCTGGGTGTTCTAGGGTCAAGTATGGCGGTGTCTCCTGAAGGGAAGTTGAAAACAACTACGTCATTGCGCTTGATTTTTGCCCAGCCAGGTATTCTAGTGTAGGTTCCTTTTTCCCAATCGATATATGATTTGATATTGACGAGCGGAACGATGTTGTGTACCAATGGATAGGAGAGTGGTGTAATGGGAACTTTTGGTCCGTAGGCTAATTTGTTGACAAAAAGGAAATCGCCTACTACCATCGTTTTTTCCATTGAGCCTGTCGGAATTTGAAAAGGTTCAAATGAATAGGTTCGGATCACTGCAGCTGCTACAAGTGCCCAAACAAAAGAATCGCCGTATTCCTTCACCCGTGGTTTGGTACCAGGTTTGTCGCGTGAGATTTTATCAAAACCGATTGCCAATATGTGTCCGATGACCGGAAGCGCCATAAAAAGCACGAGGTGGTCGCCCCATTTGCGGATTTCAACTTCTCTGGAGTTAGACCAATTGGTGGCTGGGCCGTAAACGAGCGCTTCATTTTTTGCAACAGTCTGAAACAATAAGTAAGGGAAAAACAAAGCCTGAAAAGTGTCTTTGAGACTGTAAAAACCAAAACGGCGTAGCAAACTCAGGTTGATGGTCATCCACATTACAAGATGCACGCCCGGGAAAACCAATAACAATGACCACCACGGTTTGTTTAAAACCTCCTTGTACAATATGAAATAGTTGTATCCGGGAACCATTGCCTCCCAAGATTTGCGGCCCAATTTGGGAAAAACTTTGTGCCATTGTGCCAGGTATGGATGGACGAGGATGAGTAGGTAGAAATAAATGAAACTCATGATTGAATGTTTAAGACGTCAGACATTTGGTAATAACCTTTACGGCCTTTGAGAAATTCGGCTGCCAAGACAGCACCCAAAGCAAAACCTTTGCGGTTATGGGCGATGTGTTCAATTTTAATGGTATCGATGGAAGAATCGTAGCGCACCTCGTGTGTTCCCGGTACATCTGGCATACGGTGTGCACTCACGCTGATTTGCTGTTTTTGGTTGGCTGCGAGGCTCCAGCTCTCGTAATGAGGATTGACATCAAGGATGTCTTGAAGCAGGCTCACAGCTGTACCACTTGGCGCATCTAGTTTTTGAATATGGTGTGTTTCTTCGAGGCTAATTTGATAGTCTGGATAAGCGGACATGATTTTAGCCAAGTGCTTATTGAGTTCAAAGAACAAATTTACGCCAATGCTAAAATTACTTGCATGTAACAAAGCGGCATCATGATTTTCGATGTGCGCTTTTGCTTCGGGTAAATCGGATAGCCAAGCAGTTGTACCGACAACAATAGGGACTTGACGTTGAGCGCAATAGGCAATATGTTTGAGAGCAAGTTGAGGTTGCGTAAATTCAATACAGACGTCTACAGTTGACCAATCAACGCTTTCAAGTGGTGTGCTGGAGTTGATTTTAGCCGAAATGACATGACCGCGTTCAAGGGCAATTTGCTCAATAGTCTTGCCCATTTTTCCGTAACCTAACAGTGCAATATTCATTTGGTAAAAATAGTATAAATCAGCGAAAGCTAAAGTTTAGTCTTGCACCCACGTAACCACCATATTGATAAACAGGGTCCAAGGAAATACTCAGGTCTGGGCTGGTATCAAAATACACAAAGTGTGCCTCGGCGCCTGCCTCAGCAATTTGAATCAAGTAAACGGCGGCGAAGCCGAGTATAGAGAGATCGCGCCAATCTAGGTATTGGCGGTATAGTTGCAAGACAGCAGGATTGTCGTAGATGGCGTATGCTGGGTTTAGTGTTCCACCATTCATGCGTTGTGTGTATTCGAACTTTAACTCCTTTTGCATGCGCTGATTGGTAGCTAAAAAGTAAGTAGCGGTTCCTAAACCGGCGTAAATGATGGGTACTTTCCAGTAGGCATTGTTGTGTCTTGGGGAAAGCACGCTATTTCTGATTTGTCCGGCACCTGGTATGGTTGCCGAGTATAGCATGCTTTTTTGATGAAAAGCAAGCACTGTAGAATCAGGTTTACTGATGATTTGAGCAAACCCAACATAGTTGAATAGGAAAATCAGCAGCAGGGCTCTCATTCTGTTTTTTTGAGCATTTCTATCAAGCGCTGCAGTTGTTGTTCTTCATCAAAGTGAATGATCAATTTACTTTTTCCGTTGGCTTCTTTATCGAGGCTTACTTTGCTATTGAGTTGTTCGCTGAGGTAAGACAGGTAGAGTTTTTCTGTCGTAGAAAGCGAAATTTCCCCTTTGTTGTTACCTTTCGTTTGAACAATATTGCTTGGTTCTGGAGTAGGTTTACTCAATGCTTCAACTGCACGTACGGATAACTGCTCTGATAAGATGCGTTCAAGCGCGGCGAGTTGTTCTTTTTCGGTGCTTAGTGCTAAAAGCGCGCGTGCATGCCCCATCGATAACTGCTTGTCTCTGACGGCAGCTTGAATTGGAGCTGGTAGTTTGAGGAGTCTGAGGTGGTTGGCAATATGTGAACGCGATTTGGCTACTTTTTCACTGAGCTGATCTTGTGTAAGTTTACATTCGTCGATGAGTCTTTCGTAGGAAAGCGCCACTTCAATGGCGTTGAGGTCCTCTCTTTGAATATTCTCCACCAATGCCATTTCTAACATGGTTTGGTCGTTGGCAATGCGCACATATGCCGGAACTTCTTGAAGACCTGCAAGCTGAGCGGCTCTGAAGCGACGTTCACCAGAAATGAGTTGATAGCGGTCACGACCCATCTTTCTGACCGTAATTGGCTGAATGATGCCGTGGGTCAGAATAGATGTTTTGAGCTCTTCCAATGCACTCAGTTCAAAATGTGTCCGAGGGTTGAAAGGGTTGGCTTCGATCGATGAGATAGCTATAAGGGCAACTGCACCAGCGGGTACTGCATTGTTAGCGCTTGTGATGTCGGTGTCTGTATTTTGCAAAAGTGCACTGAGGCCGCGGCCGAGTGCCGGTTGTTTTTTCGGATTAGAGCTCATGATCTATCTCTATTATTTTATCGTCGTTGCCAATTTTGGTGGCGTCATTTTTTTGAAGGAGTTCTCGGGCAAAGTTTAGGTAATTGATGGCTCCTTTGGAAGAAGCATCGTACATGATGACAGTAGTGCCATGACTTGAAGCTTCACTGAGGGTGGTATTGCGATGAATAACGGTATCAAAAACCAATTCTTGGAAATGGGTCTTGACTTCATCGACTACCTGATTGGCCAAGCGCAGGCGGGTGTCATACATCGTGAGCACCATTCCTTCAATTTCCAATTCCGGATTCAGACGCCCTTGAACAATTTTAATGGTGTTGAGCAATTTGCTAAGGCCCTCCAAAGCGAAATACTCGCATTGAACAGGAATCATGACAGCGTTTGCAGCTACTAGGGCATTGACGGTAATGAGGCCCAATGAGGGTGAGCAATCGATTAAAATAAAATCATAGTCGTCTTTGATTTGAGCTAATGCCTCCTTGAGTAAATACTCTCGGTTGGGCATATTGATCATTTCTAGCTCCGCACCTACAAGATCCACATGAGAGGGCAGCACAAATAAATTTGGATTGCTCGTTTCCAAAATGGCTTCATTTGGATGACGGCCGTTTACGAGGCAATCGTAAATGTTCTTGACTGATTTAGGGTCAAATCCAAGGCCAGAGGTTGAGTTCGCTTGCGGATCGGCATCGATGATCAGTGTTTTATACTCAAGAACGCCCAAGCAACCACCCAAATTGATGGAAGTTGTTGTTTTTCCGACGCCCCCTTTTTGATTGGCGATGGCAATGATTTTACCCATAATTGATCTATTGAAAGCTAAAATTACAAGTAGTTCTGCATTCTTGGAAGCCCTCCCCAAGGAACTTATCAACCATTTTTATTCTTGTCCTGTCAATATCATTCATTCACAGACTTTTAGCCTTGTAAAACATTCCGAGGTTTTTCAGTAAATTTGCCCTATGACCTTAAAGCGTTATATCAAGATCGGTAGTGCAGCAGCCAATGATGTCCAATTGACAGATTCTAAGGTGCAACCATTTCATGCACTCATATTGCAAAACACCGACGGTCAAGTTTACCTGAGCATTTGCGTAGCAGATGCACAAGTTTTTCTGAATGAAAAGCAAGTCATTCAAACCGAAGAAATCTTTTCAGATGACCAACTTCAGATAGGGGAGTGTGCAATCAACCTTGACGGCCTTGTTTCTTGGCCCCAACAAGCATTGAATAGAGCTGATCAAGCACCTCAAGAAACTCAGTCTACTGATCCCGACGCCAAACGTGGCCTTAGTTTGCAATTGATCTTAATCTATGCAGCAGTAGCTTTGTTGCTCATTCTCATGGCTTTTTATATCTAGCTCAAAAAAAATCACATTTTCTTTAAGCAAATCAGAAAATATTCGTAATATTGCACCCCCGTTTGATTGAAACGGTTTAAAATAACTGAGATGAACGTCATTAAACAAATTGAGCAAGAGCTCATCGCCAAAAATGAACTTCCAGCTTTCGGAGCCGGAGACACCATTATTGTTTCTTACCGTATTGTTGAGGGTAACAAAGAGCGTATCCAGCAATTCCAAGGTGTTGTTTTACAACGTCGTGGAGCGGGTGCTACTGAAACATTTACTATCCGTAAAATGTCAGGTAACATCGGTGTAGAGCGTATTCTTCCTGTGAACTCACCATTCATTGAAAGCATCACTGTCGTGAAACGTGGAGCTGTTCGTAGAGCACGTATCTTCTACTTCCGTGAGCGTACAGGTAAATCTGCTCGTATCCGCGAAAAGAAAAACTTTAGCCACTAAGCTAAATCACATATTCAAAAAAAAGGAACTGTACGCAGTTCCTTTTTTTTTGCCCTATAATTTTGTTTGATTATAAATAACGAATCAATGAAATCAATGAAATCAATGAAATCAATGAAATCAATGAAATCAATGAAATCAATTGATTTACAATCCTAAAATTTCGAAGTCCGTTCTTCTATTTAAAGCCCTATTTTCAGCGCTATTGTTAGGCGCCTTTGGCTGGCTTTCACCGAAACCTTTATAACTCAATCTACTGGCTTCAACGCCTTGTTCAATCAAAAAACGCACTACTTCTTTCGCTCTTTTCTCTGAAAGCAGTAGATTGGAATTTTCAGAGCCTAAATCATCAGTATGTCCGTTGATTTGAAGGCTTATATTCGACTGTTGTTTCAAGTAGGCAGCAAAATTCTTGAGCAGTATTTGAGCATCTTTGTCCAATAAATGACTTTCTGTAGTGTAATAAATGGATGCAATTGTATAGGTTTGTCCAAGCGCTAGGCTGTCTACTTGAAGGGTAGGCGCTGTAACTTTTTTGGTTTCGGTCTGAAGGGTTTCCGCTTTCATTACTTGTGCTTGAAAACTATGATTCTCCTTGCTTGCCGATATACTGATATCTTCTCCAACTTGAACAGCTATGGCATAGGTGCCGTCTTCATTCGTTTGGCCGGCATCTAATTGTTGTTCGCGTTCATGATAATTGAGTTGCAGTTGGGCACCTGCAACACCTTCCCCGTTCTCATCGACAATTTTTCCAGTAATAATACGCACCTCTTTGGGCCTTGCGGCTTCATAAAGCTCGAATCTATAGATATCCCAATTTTGGTTTTGTAAACTCGAAAAATAAGCTTCTTTACCGGTAGTGGATACAAATAGGCCAAGTTCATCTCCTGAGGAATTAATTGGATAGCCTAAATTTTGAATAGGCCCCCAACCATCTTTGGTTTTTCTCATGTAATAAATATCCAGACCACCGATGCCAGGGCGTGCTCTGTTGCTTTCTGAAACAAAATAAAAGGTTTCACCATCCTGATGAAAAAATGGGCTTTTGTCTTTGCCCGGTGTATTGACTATTGTAAATGGTTTGGCTGGCCCCCAGGTTCCATCGGCTTGCTTCTCACTGTAATAGATATCGTTGTCCTGAGAACCTTTTCGCAAGCTTGTAAAGTAGAGTAGTTTGCCGTCTGACGAGAGTGAAGGTTGTGCTTCCCAGCCATCTTTGGTATTGATCTGCGGCCCGAGATTGATCAAAGGACCCCAGGTAAATGCGTTTTTTCCATTGACTTGGCTTACGAGATAGCACGTACTGTAGAGGTCGCAGTTGAGGTAATCTTTTTGATAGACTTTTTCTGCCCTGCAAGCACAAAGAATCATCTCTCTGTTGTCCACCGACAAACTCGCTGAACCGTAATTGTAAAAACTTCCGTCATTAAAGGGTGCGCTTAAAGCTCTGCCTTGGTTGAATTCATTGGCGGTAGCCTGAGCCATCGTAAATTCTTCTTCAACACCACCGGCGATATCACCCAAGTTGGTCTTATCGGCCTTACGTGTAAAGAATAATAACTCGTTATCAGGGCTCAACATCGGGAAATACTCGTCTTGGTAGGTGCTCACCTGTAACACTTTCCTAACGTCATAAGGAACCGGGTTCAATTTGGCATCTTTAATAAACTTCAGTTCTTGGTAAACTGGTAAAACTTCTGCTTTGTGCAGAGCGTATTGGTCTGTTAAGGCATCCGGATTCAATGAATCATAGCTGACGTAGCTTTCTAAGTGTTTCAAACAGACCTCTTTCTGATTGAGGTTATAGGCTAATTTTGCACTATAATAAAAAGCTTCCGGGTTGTAGTCGGGGCATTTCTGAATAGCTGCGTGAAAAAAGGCCAATGATTGCTGCAATTTCTTTTCGCCGTCGGTTTGTGTTGCAGCATTTTTCAATTCCGAGGAGCCTTTTTGAAAAAAAAGTAACCCTAAATAATAATAAGATTGTACGTTTGCTGGATATTTATTGGCAAGTTGCGCCAAAGCTTGGGCTTGTTGATCAAAACCATGCAATGCCAATGCTTCTTGCAGGGCTTTGTTGATCTTTTTATCGGAAGTGGTACAAGCCTCTTGCTGACCGTAAATCGTCAGAGCGAAAAACAAGACGAAACCAAAATATAACCAGCGAGTGTAGCACATAGTGCTATCTACGAACTATTCGAAAAAAGTTACATTTTTTCGATAATATTTACGCAATAAGCGATGTCTTGTTGAGAGATGTTTAAATGCGTCACCATTCTGATCATACCGGGGCCAAAGGCCATGCATTTGATCCCATTTTCTGCAAATTTAGAGATGAGCAAATCTCGTTGCTCGGCATCTTTGAGAATGGCGACCACGATGTTGGTTTGAACTGGGACTACCTGCGCAATGAAAGTACATTTTAAAAGAGCATTTTCTAGTGCTTTGGCATGAAGGTGGTCTTCTTTTAAACGCGTTACATTGTGTTTTAATGCAAATAAACCACCTGCGGCTATAATGCCTGCTTGCCGCATTCCACCACCCAATACTTTTCTAACCCTGCGTGCTTGCCGAATAAATTGCTGAGAACCAATTAATACGGATCCGACAGGAGCACCTAAGCCTTTTGATAGGCAGACGGATATACTGTCAAAAAATTGTCCGTACTGTGCTGCAGGCACGCCGTTTTCTGACAATGCATTGAAAACCCGAGCGCCATCCAAATGCAATGGAAGCTTGAGTTTTTTACTGAGCGCACTGATTTTTTCTAACTCTTTGGTATCATAAATGGCTCCACCTCCTCTGTTTGCGGTGTCTTCCAAACTGATCAACTGGGTAAGTGGGAAGTGGACATCATGTGCAGGGTTGATCCATTTTTCAATTTCAGTAGCGCTTAGTCGACCCCGATCGCCTTGTAACAAGCGTACTGAAGCCCCGGAGTTTTTGGCAATTCCACCTCCTTCATATTTGTAAATGTGACTTTCTTCGTGGCAAATGACTTCGCCTCCAGGTTGCACATGCACATTGATGGCAATCTGATTAGTTTGTGTTCCGGAGCTGCAGAATAGGGCTGCTTCTTTGCCAAAAAGCTTGGCGGCCGTTTGCTCAAGTTCTATAACGGTTGGATCTTCCATAAAAACGTCATCTCCAACAGGTGCCTCGAGCATAAAAGCGCGCATTGCTGGACTTGGAACTGTTACGGTGTCGCTGCGTAAATCAATCATTTGTTTATTTTTAACAAAAATAACATTAGACATGGAATTAGCTCAATGGTATTTGCTGCCAATTGCAGCCTTTATAGGTGCCTTGGCTACTTTTTTCACCGGATTCGGCCTCAATACAATTTTAGTCCCTGTATTCCTATGGTATGTTGAACCAGCGCTTGCCGTCTTTTTTGCTGGATTGGTACATCTTGCAAACAACATATTGAAAGTAGCACTCACCGCTAAAAAAATAGATTGGGGACTTTTTAAAAGTTTTGGCCTGCCTGCTTTAATAGGTGCGGCAATCGGTGCTTTTTTGCTCGTTCAGGTCGGAGCAGGCTACGGCGGAATTCTAAAACCTATTTTTGGTGTCTTATTAATGTTTTTTGCAGTGTTGGAGTTCTTCAATTGGCGTTTTTCAAAGATTTCAAAACAGCATTTAAATCTGGGTGGATTTTTAAGTGGCTTTTTTGGTGGTTTCTCAGGGCATCAGGGTGCACTCAGAGCTTTGTTTCTATCGCAATTGAAGCTGGATAGGTTATTATTTGTTGCAACTACAGCAATCATTTCTTTATTGGTAGACCTCACAAGGATGGGTTTTTACATACAAAACCCTCATTTATGGATCACCATTCAATGGGATTTAATGGGCTTAACTATTTTCTCAGCGTTTTTAGGAACCTTGGTTGGTCGCTACTTACTGCCACAAATCAAAAATCAATTCTTTGATTTATTATTTGGATTAGCCTTGTTTTCTTTGGGGCTTGCGATGTTATTGGGTTGGGCTTGAGGAAATAATTGTTTCTTTACGCCATATTCGTCAATCACGAATTCTTCAATTTTCTCTCCTTTGTTTGAGTAAGTACAGCTATAATTGAGCTTTCCATCGGTGTAAAAAGATTCATGCTTGCCTACGGGGATATCAGCGGTGTAATTTTCAGCGCTCAATACTTGGCCTCGTTCGTCAAAAGTTTTGAATTCCCCATTTTTTTTGCCGTCTTTCCAATTTTCGATGCGCGCGGTTTTTCCACTATCAAAATAGTAGGTCCAAACGCCGTTTTTCTTGCTGTTTTTGTAGTTCAATTGACTTTCCTTACTTCCGTTAGCAGTGTAGGTAGTCATCGGACCATCGAGCAAACCATTGTTGTAATGTGTTACTTTTCTCAACTTGCCATTGCTTTGATAGCTGCGTTGTTCGCCGTGTAATTTACCGGTGGCATAATTTTTTAACATGAGGGTGTCTTGCCTCTCATTGCGATTGAATTGGATTGATGGCCCGTCTAAAACCCCATTTTTGTACCAGATTTCAAATTGTTTCCACTGGGTAGAATCATAATAGATAAGGGTAGCGCCATTCTGCAACCCGATGTGATATTCTTGAATAGCTTGGATACAGCCCGTTCGGTAATAAGATGTGTCGCGGCCCTCGCGCTTGCCGTTTTCAAAATATAGCTTTTCTTCTACAATGAAATTGGAGTAGCAACTTGTGCAAGTTCCTGAATAGGGGGTGGCGTAATCTTTACGCAATAAGTAAATATTGCGCGCATCATCAAAAGCCACTTTTTCTTGACAATTATTAACATTCTTAGCTGGGCAGGCCACACGAGTTGATTTGCAGGCCTCGGGAAATTGGGCAACGCAGGTGAGATTGGTCAATATGCTGAAGACCAGTATTATTTTAAAAGGCATCATGTGGCTTTCTAATTATTTTTGTTCGAGTTCCAGTAGCGCAGCTTTCATGCGTTCTGGGATTTCAATTGATTGCTGAATCTTGCTATTGAAACCAACGAGTGTACTGCTACCGGTAGTACATAAATTCTCTTTTACGTACAGTTCATAGACAAGCGTAAAACTTTTGTTGCCAATGTGTTTGAGAAATAATTTAATTTCGGGTTGGTCATGCAGAAACACAGGCTGTATGTATTCTACCTCATTTTTTACTAAT
>JBIPMW010000332.1:0-11304 GCA_044376455.1 Crocinitomicaceae bacterium
CCAATCCAACAGTTGTTATCGGAAATCCAGTAGGTATTGGGTCAACGTCTACCGCAACAGCATCCATAACCTCAGGAATTGTAACTTCTCTGACGATTACATCTCCAGGATTTGGATATACAACCAAAACTCCCCCACAAGTTCTGATTCAATATCCATCTCTTAAATCAGAAAGAATTGAAGATGTTTCATATGAAGGAGACTTTGGAATAATTGTTGGAGTTTCTACGACTTCAGTTGGCGTTGCAACAACTGGAATTGTATTTGATTTGTTTATTCCAACAGATTCTTATCTAAGAAATACTAATATTACTGTTGGAGTTGCAACAACTGGAATTAGTGGAATAAAAACTGATTATTACTTTACAGTATTTAATTCCAATATTGGTTTTGGAATAACTTCACTAGATTCCACCGATTCAATTGTTGGTGTAGGAACAACCTGTCTTGACAACGTATATAAAGTTGCTTCAGTTTCTATAGCACAAACAAGCGTTCCTGGAGTCGGATTAACTAATGTTTCGAGAGTTACTGTTAAAGTATCAAATTATAATGGATTAATTGGAATGGGTTACAGTAATTTTTATGGACAATTTAGTTGGGGCAAGATAAACGCTCCAACCAGAAAGAAACCTTTGAGTTTCAATTCTTATAATATTAATGGTATTTCTGGATTGTCCACTGGAGCAGTAATTCAAAGAATTAATCCACTGAGATATGTTGGTTATTCCACAAGCGTTTAATAATAACTATAAATAGATAAAAAACGACAAAAATGTCTGCGATTATAACTGATCAACTTAGAATATTAAACGCTAAAAACTTTGTTGCGGTGGCGACTTCAAGTTCTAATAGTTATTATACTTTTGTTGGATTACCTAATGCATCAAATTACGATGCAAATTGGGATTCACTTCCACCTGCACCAAAAGATAATTTTGACCAGGAAAATGATTATTGGGATACAATAATCGCTTTGAAAAAAATCACAAGTGGCGATGTAAGACAAGTAGTTAGAAAAGTTACTTGGAGTTCTGGAACAGTCTATGATATGTATAGACATGATATTAGTAGAACTAGTTTGTCTGTTCCTTCCAATTCTACTAGTCTATATTCTGCAAATTTTTATGTCGTAAATAGTGATTACAGAGTTTATATTTGTTTATATAATGGTATTGATCCAGAAAATCCAACTGGAAAACCTTCTTTAGATGAACCAACATTTACTGACTTGGAACCAAGAGCAGCGGGTGACAGTGAGGATGGTTATATATGGAAATATCTTTATACTATTAAACCAAGTGAATTAGTTAAGTTTGAATCTACTAATTTTATTCCAGTTCCCTCAGATTGGGAAACTAACGCAGATTATGCTGCAGTTAGAAATAATGCATTAAACAGTGGGCAAATTAAAATTGCCCAAGTTTTAAATAGAGGAGTTGGAATAGGAACAGCAAATAGAACTTATACAAATGTTCCAATTTATGGAGACGGTACAGGTGCCAAATGCACAGTTGTAGTTAATAGCGATTCAAAAGTAGAATCTGCTATTATCACAAATGGAGGTTCGGGTTATACTTATGGAACTATTGATTTAGTCGCAGGTAATGTTCCAACTGGTACAACACCACCTTCATTTAAAGTTATTATTCCTCCACAAAATGGTCATGGATATGACATTTATAGAGAACTTGGAGCGTATAGGGTATTAATTTATTCGAGAATTGAAAATGATACTGAAGATCCAGATTTTATCGTCGGTAACCAAATAGCAAGAGTTGGCATTGTAGAAAATCCCCTAGCATATGCTTCAGATTCTGTTTTGGTAAAAAATAAAGCAAGTTCATTGTCTGCATTGAAATTGGTCGGAACTGCATATAGTACTGCCAACTTTGTAGCAGATTCCTTTATTACTCAAACAGTTGGTCTTGGTTCAACTGCAATAGGTAGAGTCGTATCTTACGATAAAAATACTGGAGTTTTGAAATACTGGCAAGATAGAACAGTAGTTGGATTTAATAGTGATGGAACAACAAATTCAACTCCTCTATATGGGTTTAATTTAAATCAATTTACTGCCACTCCAGATACTGGAGGATCCATAACTATTTCTGCCTCAGGTATAAGTGGATTGGGTATTGATACATCTTTTACTGGTGTATCTACCACAATAAATAATAGAAGATATTATTTGGGGCAAACCTTTGTCAATGGAGTGTCAAATCCAGAAGTAGAAAAATATTCTGGAAACATAATTTATGTTGATAATAGACCTTCAATAACTAGATCATCAAATCAAAAAGAAGATATCAAAGTCATTTTGCAGTTCTAAAGAATTATGCCACAGCAAACTAACCTAAATGTATCCCCATACTTTGACGACTTTGATAGGGAAGACCAATACTATCGCGTCTTATTTAAACCAGGTTATCCGGTTCAAGCAAGAGAGCTCACAACTCTCCAATCAATGCTTCAAAGTCAAATTGAACAAGTTGGCGATCACTTTTTCAAGGAAGGTTCTGTTGTAATACCCGGAAATATTAATTATATTGATAATTATTATGCGGTAGAATTACAAGAAAGTTATCTTGGAGTTAATATTTTATCATATTTGCCATATCTAATTGGAAAGACAATTAGAGGTGCTAGTAGTGGGGTTAGAGCTTCAGTTGTAGGTGTTTTGAGCTCTGAAGATTCTGAAAGGGGCAATAATACAATCTATGTAAACTTCTTAAACTCTGATGTAGCTTCAAATAGTTATCAAGGATTTTCTTCAAATGAAGTTTTGCTCGTTGAAAGTGGCGTATCGGAGCAAAATACATTAGATATAGAAAGAAATACTATTATTCAAGCAAATGAGGGGTTTGCTGCGACAATTTCATCAAACCCAAATTCAATTGGTTCTGCGGTTAGTTTGTCGGAAGGAGTATATTATCTAAGAGGTCATTTTGTAACTGTAGACGAGCAGACAATAATTCTAGACCAGTATTCAAATAATCCAAGTTATAGAGTTGGATTAGATGTTTTTGAGGTAATAGAAACTCCAGATGACAATATAGATTTAAATGATAATGCTCAGGGATTTTCTAACTATGCAGCTCCTGGGGCAGATAGACTTTCTATAGTTGCAATTTTAACTAAAATTCCAGTTAATGATCCAAATCCAATAGCAACTCCCAATTTTGTTCAGTTATTGGAAGTAAGAAATGGTATTCTTCAAAGGCAAATTAATAATCCAGACTATAATGTAATTGAAAAAGAATTAGCAAGAAGAACATATGATGAGTCTGGAAACTATTATGTAAAATCTCCATCCGTTTCTGTAAAAGAAACTCTAGATGATTTAAAAGGAAATGGTGGCGTCTTTAAAGAAAATCAGTTAACATACAACAACAATAAAGCATCGGATGATTTAGCTACATACACAATTTCTCCACTTAAAGCTTTTGTAAGTGGTTATGAAATAGATGTTGTAGGAACTACTTATCTTGATTTTGAAAAACCAAGAACAACAAAGTTATTGGAAGATCAAAGTATAAACTATGTTACTGGTCCAACGTATACACTCAATAGAGTTTATGGATCTCCGACATTAGGTATTTCAACTTCATATTCTCTAAGTTTGAGAAATTCTAGAGTTGGGTCTAACTCGATTTCTGCCCCAGGAAAAGAAATTGGTCTTGCTAGGGTATATGATTTTGCTTTAGAATCAGGATCATATAATACATCAACACCAAATGCAAATGAGTGGGATATTGCCTTATATGATATTCAAACATATACAGAAATATCGTTAAATGAACCTATTACATTAACAACTCCAACTTATATCAGAGGCAAATCAAGTGGGGCTGTGGGTTTCTTAAGATATAATGCAACAAACTCTGGTATCATTACTGCGTATAATACTAAAGGAACTTTTGTAATTGGCGAAAAGTTTGTTTTTGATGGTATAGAAAATACAAGAGTTTCTACTGCAGTAACTGCATATTCAACTAACGACGTAAAATCTCTTTATGGTATAGTTGGTAGTGCTTCTACTTTTACCGCAGATGTTAAGCAGTCAATATTGGCAAATGTTGGTCAAGTTCAAATTACCGCAACTGGTGGTGGAATAAGCACAGTAACTTCATCAGACTTTATTTTTACAGGAATTGCAACTGTAGGAAATATTGTTGCTTTTTCGAATCCGGGATTGTCAGTAAATACTTTCGCAAAGATAGAAACAGTATCTCAAAGTGCAATTACCATCTCTGGAATTACAACAGTAACTGGAGTTTGTGACGGCGGTTTACCTACAACAACCATTAATCCAAGTGATTTTAGAATTCTATTTTCTAACTTTCAATCATCTGCAGATAATACATTATACACTACCCTACCAAAAAGAAATATTGCATCGGTAGATCTAACTAATTCTGCATTAACTGTAAGAAAGCAATATAATGTAACTATATCTACAAATTCCACAAATACTATAATTGCAGAATCTGATGAGACATTCCTACCATATGATGAAGAAAGATATGTTCTCATTACAGATAACGGAACTACCGAAAGTTTAAGTTCTGATAAGTTAGTATTCTCTAGTGGTGGCAGAGAAATAACAATAAATGGATTGTCAACTTCCTCTGGTACTGGAAAACTAATTGCAACCCTAAGAAAAGTTGATATTGATTCTAAAGTAAAAAATAAAAATAGAATTCAATCAGTAATAGTTGACAAATCAAAATATCAATATTCTGGAACAGGAACAACAACCAATAATGATGGTTTGACATATGGAACTTATCCATATGGAACTAGAGTTCAGGATGAGGAAATCTGTTTACTGCAACCAGATGTAACAGTACTGTATGGAATCTACGAATCCAATGATACTTCTGATGCAGAATTACCAAGTTTAACTTTAACAACTATTAATGGTCCAACAGCAAAAACTGATGATCTATTGATTGGAGAAGAGTTTGTAGGATCACTTAGTGGTGCAGTTGGCGTATATGCTGAGAGACTAAATGCATTGCAAGTTTCTTACGTTGCAAGAAATTCTAATAAATTCCAAGTCAATGAAGTTGTAACTTTCAAAGAATCCGGAATTACCGCAACCATTACTGCAGTTAATGGTGGTGATAATAATATTATTTCGAACTATATCTTTGATAATGGACAAAGAGAAACAATCTATGATTATGCAAGAATTATTAGAAAGGCATCCGCAAAGGAACCAACAAGAAAACTAAAAATAATTTTTGAATCGGCAAGTTTCTCCTCATCAGATAGAGGAGATTTAACAACCGCAAGTTCTTACAATCAATTTGATTATTGCGATATTCAATCAGTCAATGGTATAAGAAATACAGATATTATTGATATTAGACCAAGAGTTTCTAACTTTACCGTAACCACCTCTTCATTATCTCCATTTGAGTTTAATGCAAGATCATTTACTTCAAGTGGCAATTCTGCTTCCAGTATTTTGGCATCTGACGAATCCATCTTATTTGATTACTCATATTATCTGCCAAGAATAGATAAGATTTATCTAACTAAAGATGGTGTTTTCCAACTAAACAAAGGAGAACCAGCAGAGAATCCACAACCACCAATTGATATTGATGACGCACTTGATATTGCAACTATTACTCTACCTGCATACTTATGTGATGTCAATGATGCAAGTTTAAATCTTGCAGAACACAAGAGATATAGAATGAAAGACATTCATTCTCTTGAGAATAGAATTAAAAATCTAGAATACTATACTTCACTATCACTTTTAGAGTCTGACACATCAAATCTATTTGTTAGAGATGTAAACGGTCTTAATAGATTTAAGTCCGGATTCTTTGTAGATGATTTTTCTACAACTTCGACTCAGAAAAAAGTAACTATCGTAAAAAATAGTATTGATGTCATTAATTCTGAATTAAGACCTGCACCGTATACAACAGAAGTTGACCTAATTTTGGGTTCAAACTCTCTTATTGGATTGGGAGTTACTTCAACAAATGTAGATCCAAACTTTGTAAGCGATTTGATAGGTACAAATGTCAAAAAGACTGGTGGACTTATTACTCTAGATTATTATGAAGTTGAAGAAATAAATCAACCATACGCAACAAGAGTTGAATCTGTTGCTCCATACCGCGTCGGTTATTATGGCGGAACTATTAATCTTACTCCATCTTCTGATATTTGGGTTGATGTAGTAAGATTAGCAGCAAACAGTACAGAAGTTGCCACAAACTACATTCAATCAGAATCCCAAATTGTTGCTTCAGAACTAGACAGTCAAAGTGGATTTGGTCCAGTAACTTGGGGTTCTTGGGAAACTGTTTGGACTGGATCTACAAAAGCGGTAGATTCCAGAACAGTTAATGTTGGATATTATATTATTAAGGAAGATTTGGAAACGGTAACTAAAACAGGAACAACCACAAGATCTGGTGTTAGAAAAATCACTAAAGAAGAGTTGAAGAATGTTTCGCTAGGGGATACTGTACTAAGTACAGATATTAGTTCCTTTATGAGATCTAGAAACATTGAATTTGTTTCTAGAAGATTAAAACCATTTACTAGGGTTTATACCTTCTTCAATGGGATTGATGTTAATAAGTTTGTTACTCCCAAACTACTTGAAATCACAATGACTTCAGGCACTTTCCAAGTTGGAGAGACTATTGAAGGCAATATTGAACTTTCTACTGCACCTGGATTTGCTAATTTAAATGTTGCGCCAGTTAAACCAGATCCCAAAATAACGTTTAGGGTTGCAACATCAAATCACAAGTATGGACCATTTAATGCACCAACTGAAGTATTTACTGCAAACCCATACAACTCATCACAACCCATACCAGAAACTTATTCTTCAACTTCAACCATTCTAAACGTAGATACATTTAGTCTTTCTCAACAAGCACAAGGTGATTTCTTTGGTTACGTCCAAACAGGAATGAAATTAAGAGGTCTGACAAGTGGTGCTGAAGCAGTAGTTTCTAATATCAGATTGATTACAGATACTATTGGTGTCTTAATTGGATCTTTTTATATTCCAAATCCAAATGTTTTTGGAAATCCAAGATTTGAAACAGGTTCTAAATTGTTTAGAATCACCAATAGCCCCTCAAACTCACTTATTAATTCGACTACAACAAGTGCAGAAGAGAAATTCTATTCGGAAGGTAAGATTAATAGAGTTCAAGAAAATATTCTTTCTGTTAGAACAGTAAGAACAGAAACTCAAACTGTGACAGAAAGTAGAACCGAGAGTCTCACGGGTCCAACAGCAGTCGTTGCCACCACTATTGTTGGCAATACACTACCTCCTTATGTACCACCAGCTCCTCCTGTAGTGCCTGCAGAACCACCAACACAAGTAGATTACGAGCAAGAACCATCTCCATCTTCATATTCTCCAGTTGAAAATACTCCATTTACTGGCGAAGGAGGACAAGCACCGGGTCCATTTATTGGTTCTGGAGATCCCGAAAATCCCACACCAACAACTTTCGTGAATCCAGAACCACCAACAGTAACAAACAACAAAAACAAAGGTTGTAAACCAGGTATGGAATATCTTAATGCATCAACCACAATTGGATCGTATAGATATCAGAGTACTATTAATCCAGGAAATACAACAGCATTCTCTGTTCCACTTCAAACTGCTTGTGGCAAGACTTGGGCGCAAATTGCAGATAAGAAAGGCAAAAAAGCAGCAAATAAAGAATTTAAGAATGCTGGCATAAAACCAACCACTACAGATAAAACAACTGCTTTACAACAAAAAGCAATTAATTTCAAAACAACTAAAAAGCAGAAAAATGAATTGCCGTTGAAAGGTGCTCCTGGGGCTGCTGGTGCTGCTAGAAAACAACTAGAACAAGATAGAATTATTAAACCACAAAAAACAAGAGGACCAGGAGGATTACTATCAATTACCCCAACGACAATAAATAATGTTCCTGCAGGTAAAGGTAAGAAGAAGAAATAAATATATGATATTGGATCCAATCAGAAAGGTAACAAAATAAAATGAAAATAATAGATCCTTTGGCTCAATCTTTTTATATTGAACCGGAAAGTGGCATTTTTGCCACTTCTGTTGATTTATATTTTTATTCAAGAGACCCAGAACTTCCAGTAACTATTCAGTTAAGACCCATGCAGTTGGGTCTTCCTACCAGTGAGGTTTATCCATTTAGTGAAGTGGTAATTAATCCAAAGGATATTCAAATTTCCGAAGATGCATCTTTACCAACTAGAGTTACTTTTGAATCTCCAGTCTATCTAGCAGGAAAACAATTTCATGCATTAGCAATTTTATCAAACTCTAGCGTTTATAATGTATGGATTTCAAGATTAACTGAGATTGATGTCAGCACTACTGCTTTAGCAGAGCAAGAGCAAGTTTTAGTCTCTAAACAACCATTAAGTGGATCATTATTTAAGTCGCAAAATGGATCTACCTGGACTCCGAGCCAATTTGAAGATTTAAAATTTAAGTTAAACAGAGCAAACTTTGTAGGTGGCGGAAATATAAACTTCTATAATCCAAATTTAAGTCTTGGTAACAATCAAGTAGCTACATTAGTAAGAGACTCCTTAGAGGTAACTTCTAAAAAAGTTAAAGTTGGAATTGGAACTACAATTGCAACATCAAAGCTTCCCACTTTGGGAAATACAATCATCCAACAAAATAGCAATGCTACAGGCAATTTTGTTGGATATGCGGGATCTGCATTCGGAACTCTAGGAATTATTAATGCGGGAATTGGATATACGCCTTCTTCAGGATCTTTTGTATTTAATAATGTTGTACTGAATACAATAACTGGAGATGGTAGAGATGCAAGAGCAAATATTACTATAACTAATGGTGTTGCAGTAGCTGCAACAATCTCAAATGGCGGAACTGGATACTCTGCAGGAGACGTATTAGGAATATCAACGATCGGTACAAAAAATCTTGGTAGAAACTTAAGACTGTCTGTTTCGGAAGTTTCTGGAGTAAATCAACTAATTATAGATCAAGTTCAAGGAGAATATATTACTGGTGTAGGAAACACTGTAAGATATGTAAATAATGCAGGTGTTTCTACAGATTTAAATGGAATTGGAGGAAATGTTACCATTCCTATTGGAGGAATAGAAACATTATCCGATGGATTGCATATCAAAGTTTACCACAAAAATCATGGAATGAATTCTTCCCAGAATTTGGTAACAATAAGTAATGCAATATCTGATTTAAAACCAACTAAACTTTTTAGCAACTATGCTTCAACTTCAACAGATAGTATTCCCGTAGAAAGCGTTGCTATTGCTAGTTTTAATACTTTTGAAAATGTTTCTGTTGCATCTACAAATCCAGGATATATTAGAATTGACAATGAAATTATTTCTTATACTGGAGTAAATACTTCAGTATCACCACCTCTTTTAACTGGTATAACTAGATCTATCGATCAAACAAAGTCATTTAGTTATAGTGCAGGGACATTAGTATACAAGTATGAACTTGGTTCTGTTTCTCTACGTCGTATTAATAGGACACATAATTTAGCAGATGCAACTGTTTCGGAACCATATGATCTTGATTATTATCATATCAAATTAGATATGAGTGATCAAAGTTCTACCATGACAAATAGAACTTTATCTGTTGGGTATCCAAAGTTATTCCTCAATGAAACAAAATCAACGGGTGGTTCAGAAATAAATGCAACTCAGAATATACCATTTGAAATTGTTAAACCAGTTGTCCAAACAATGTCTCTCAGAGGCACTAATATTAATGCTTCATTGAGAACTGTTAGTGGAAGCAGCGTTGATGGAAATGAAATTCCATTTATCGACCAGGGATTCGAACAGATCAACTTAAATGCTACAAATTATTTAAGTACCCCAAGAGTTGTTGCATCAAAGGTAAATGAGAACTCAAAAACAACGAATTTGCCTGCCAACAAATCTCTGACTTTAAATTTAAATCTTTCAACAACAAATGCATATGTTTCTCCAGTAATTGACTTGGATAGAGTTGGAATGATTTTCACTTCCAATAGAGTAAATAATGCAATATCCAATTATTCAACTGATGATAGAGTATCAACTCTAAAAGACGACCCTTCATCCTTTGTTTATGCAACAAAACCAATTTCATTGGAAACACCTGCATCTTCTATAAAAGTTATATTAAGTGCATATATCAATACTTATAGTGATATCAGATGTTTATATGCAATAACTGATGACCCCAATTCTGATTTAATCTATTATCCTTTCCCAGGATACACTAATCTAACATCCAGTGGAGATATAATCAGTCTATCAGATAGCAATGGTTTGCCCGATAAAATGGTTTCTAAAACTGATCTAATTGGATTTGATAGTGATGTTCTTGATTTTAGAGAGTATGAATTTTCAATCGATAATCTACCAGCTTTTAGATATTTTGGAATCAAACTTATTGGTACATCAACAAATCAAGCATATCCGCCAAGATTTAAAGATTTGAGAGTTATTGCACTGGCATAATAAATTATGAAATACTCAAAAGTTAACGGACACTCTAATTTAATTAGAGATGAAGAAACAAAAGCAATCATTAATACAAATATGTCAGATTATAACGCATATATTGCACAAAAAAGAATGAAAGAAAAAGAAAATCAAAAATTACAGAATCTTGAGGAAGATTTTGTTAATATGAAAGAAGATTTAAATGAAATCAAATCTTTACTCAGGAGTTTAATTGATGGATCCAAATAAGATAGAACTTGACAATTTAAGTAAGAGTTTTGAATATTTTAAAATTTCTTCTGAGATAGATAGTATAGATGATGTTACTGAATTAAAAAACATTGCAAAATGTTATTATAAGTTATACTTAAAACAACAAGAAGTAATTTCAAGTTTAGGTACTTTAAATGGCGGACAAAAGGATAACCTTTGACACAACTTCTGGAACCCCAAGTTCTGTTAATTTGACCATTAATACTGGTTCAACTTTTTCGGCAAATTTTTCAGTAGTAAATACGTCAAGTTCTGCCTTTAATTTTTCTGGGTGGACAGGATCTTCCCAAATGGCAAAAAGTGTTTCTATTGGGTCAAGTTCTTATGCAGTAGCAACGTTTAACGTTGGATTTTCTACTTCTACTCAAGGTAGATTTAATATTTCTTTGGGATCAACGCAAACAAGATCTCTAAAAGAAGGAAGATATGTCTATGATATTTTGGTGAGTTCAGGTTCTACTGTTTATAGAATTGTCGAAGGAAACATCCTTGTAAAACCTGGAATTT
>JBIPMW010000195.1:0-3633 GCA_044376455.1 Crocinitomicaceae bacterium
GACGACGAACGCGATTACATCTTGACCTTATTGCATGAAACCATCAAACAAGATGCAGCGCATGAAAACGATATCTTATCCTTGGCTGATAATTGGGAACTCGATCGCATTGCTAAAATGGATATGTTGTTACTAAAAATGGGTCTTACGGAGTTGCAGTCTTGCCCTAGTATTCCAACGAAAGTAACACTCAATGAATACATTGAAATCTCTAAGTTTTACAGCACACCAAAAAGCAATGTTTTTATCAATGGCATCCTAGATAAAGCAATTGAAAAGCTGAGTAGCGAAAAACGCATCCAAAAGTCGGGTAGGGGTTTATTGAACTAAGCATTATCAAAAAGCAATCCTTATGAAAAATGTTTCATCTTTTTTGTTCGCTGGTTTTTTCCTTTTCGGATTGACTGCCTGCAAAAACAACACAGAAATAGAAGTTGGTCAAGCTACCACAATGGAAATTCCTCAGAAAATATTCCAGGCTGGAACCGTCATGAAAGGGGAGCGTATCAAGGCCACATTTAAAGTAATCAATACAGGTGCTTATCCGTTGGTTTTTGGTGAAATCAAGCCTTCTTGTTCCTGTACGGTTGTAGCTAAACCTGAGAAGCCAATTCAACCCGGTGAGTCTACGATTATCCGCGCTGAAATCAATACAGATGAGCTGCATACCAAAAACATCCACAAGGCGGTCACGCTTATGACCAACACGGAGCCGAATATTACCGTACTTCAAATAAAAGGTCGAATAAAATAACTACATTTGTAGGCAAAATTTAAAAGAAACTATGGGAGCAGGTGCGAATCAATTGGTGATGATTGTCTTAATGATCGGAGTATTTTACTTCTTCATGATCAGACCACAAATGAAAAAGCAAAAAGAATTGAAGAAATTCCGCGAAGCATTAAAACCCGGAGATAAAGTCGTTACAATCGGCGGTATTCACGGTAAAATCCTCGAGATTTCAGATGCTACCGTATTGATCCAATCAGAAGGTACCAAAATCAGACTTGACAAAGCGGCCATTTCATCTTCTATGGAAGATACGCTTCAGGCAAAATAATTATCGGGGATGTAGCTCAGTTGGCTAGAGCGCTTGACTGGCAGTCAAGAGGTCGTGGGTTCGAATCCCATCTTCTCCACTTCAAAAGCCTTGCGAAAGCGAGGCTTTTGTTATTTTAGCAGCATGCAACTCACCAAACTCAACGATGACAGCTCTTGGCTTTTGAACCTAGATGGGATTAAAGTGCTTGTTGATCCTTGGTTTAGTGCCGCTCAAGTTGATTTTCATCCGTGGTTTAGTCGGCAGTTTCATCAAAGCCCACAGCCTCTGGTGCGCGAATTGGTTCGGCCCGATTTCATTTTTATTTCACATCCTTTTACGGATCATTGTAATAAAGAAACCCTCTTGCAGTTTTCAAGTGAGATTCCGCTCATTGCTTTGCCATCCATTCTCAAAAAGATTAACAAATGGGGTCATTTCAAAACGCTTATACCCTTGGATGCTGCACCGATTTCCATTCGTGTTTTAAAAACAAAAAATGCACTGGTTCACAAAGCATATTTAATTGAAAGTAAACAAAATAAGCTCGTATATGCGCCGCACGGAGCAGTGCTCAAGGAAAATATAGAATTTCCAATCAATGCCGTAATTACCACTACACTTCAGTATGAGTTGCCTTTCTTTTTTGGCGGTACTATAAATCTAGGATATAAAAAGGCAGTAGCATTGCAACAGCAACTCAAGGCCAATTTTTTAATTGATACACACAACGAAGACAAAAAAGGAGAGGGCCTCGTGTCGTGGTTTGCCAAAAGAAAATTCAGCCATGATACTGCTGTGATCAATCTTAAACCAGGTGAAGTATTTGCGCTTTAATTTTCAATCAGTAACCACCCGCCATTGGCAAGACTTACGATCAATTGTTGATTTAGTAAGATCATGCTGAGACAATTTAGATCATTGATTTTCTTCCAGGTTTTGCCGCCGTTTTTACTGACATCAATGCCATTTGTGCCACAAGCAAAATATTTGTTATTGGCGTAAATTACGCAAGAACGATAGCCCGACGGGCCTTTCTTGGGTGCTTTCCATGTTTTGCCGCCATCTGTGGTGTAGAAGCAATTGTCAGCGCTATTGTCAGGCTCTATATAATTGCCACCAACGGTCATGATTTCTTGTTCATTTTTGATTGCAATGGCATAGGGGCCGCAAGTAGGGCAGGATGGGTATGGGATGTCGTGCTGCGTCCAAGATTGTCCAAAATCAGAGGAAATAACCTTGAGGCCAGACCGCCAGAAACAAAATAGAAATTCTCGTTTAAAATTTGATTGGTTTGGCCACTAGCAGCATAAGCGGCTTCACCGTCTAATGCCGTAACCTTTCCAGGCGTTTGCTCCCAATTGCTGCCGCCGTCCAAAGATCGAAACGTGCAAAATGTTCCGTTGACAGGGTCTCCGAATAAAAAGAGTGTGTTATATTCCGAGGCAATACCATCAAAAAATATCGGCTTACCTTGCCAATTCAGATTTATTTTTTCAATTTCTTTATTTTGAAGGGAAACGCGATATAGCGAGCTGCTGTCATTGCTTTGCATGGCAAACAGCTTGCCCGCGCAAAAAGCGAGGTCACGGATTTCTTGCGCTGCTGTCCCGAGTGCAATTGTATTCAAAACATGAAAGCTAGGATCTAAAATGCGAACATTGGCCAAATTTGAACCAATAGCAATCAAGCCATCTGGTAAGCTAAGTACAGCGCGTTCGTGTTCCTTTTTGTCTGCTTTGTTGCGAGGAAAAAAAGCGATTTTTTGAGCGTAAGCGGGATGAATAAAGATGAAAAGTAAAAATAGGCCAAGGTATTTTTTCATAGTTTCCTTTTCTAAAACTAGCTTCTAAATTTTGCATGAAAGTCTGCTTTTGCTTGTTCCATGATTTGGTTTAGGTCCGTGGGTTTTTGTCGTTTCCAACGTTTGTGTGACCATAACCAACGACTTGGCGCCTGGTGGATTGATTCGGTAAGAAGCGCAAGGTGTTTTTCTGTAATAGCACCATAATTTTCTTGCAGCGCATCTTCAGTAATCACTTTAAATGAAACACTATAAACACCAGATTTTGTGTTTTTTATACTTGCATATACAACGGCACAATCGTAGCGATTGGCTAAGTACTCAGGGCCAAAAATAATTGGTGTTTCTTGACCGAGAAACTGAGTCCAGTATGCCTTTTTGGCATCTGCTGGGGCTTGATCAGCGAGGACGAGCACAACGGTTTCTTTATGCTTGAAAATGTGTTGATAGTTTGCAGAATGCACCACTTTTAAACCAAAGCGCTCTCTTTTTTCCGTGAGCTTTTTATCCCAAAATGCCGCACTCAGAGGCATGCCAATACCGTAGGTGGGGCGTTTGAACCAGAGCCCCAAAGCACTGATGAGCCATTCCCAGTTGTTAAAATGGCTAGACACTAAAATGATGGGTTTTTGAATGGCCTCGATTTGCGCCAGTTCTTCCTGATTTTCGAGTACGATGTGGGCCAAAAGCTCCTTCTTTGAAAAACGAAAATTCTTAATGGATTCAATCAATAAGTCGGCTAAAAAACGGTAGTATTTTTTCGTGAGTTCTTTTATTTCTTTGTCGTTT
>JBIPMW010000324.1:0-3631 GCA_044376455.1 Crocinitomicaceae bacterium
TGGTGGGCCATGCTGCCATTGCAGATGTGGACATGGTCGCAAGGGCTGTGTCGGCCGCCCTCGTTGCCCAGCAGCGCTGGCGCCGAAGTGCGTTGACTGAACGCCGCGCGCTGCTGCGTCGCATGGCTGACGTTCTCGATGCCCACGCGCTGGCTCTCGCGCGCACACTTGTCCTTGAACAGGGAAAGCCAATTCGTGAGGCCCGCGGAGAAGTCGACGGGGCGATCGGCTTGTTGAGGCAGCTCGCGAGCGTCCACCCCGAGTGCGATGCCTTGTTGTTCGAGGCGCAGGACGAGCACCTGCTGCGACATTACTCTCCTCTGGGGGTGGTGGCCGGCATCGTGCCCTGGAACTATCCCCTGCTCATTGCCGCAATGAAAGTCGGTCCCGCGCTGTTGACTGGAAACGCCATCATCGTAAAGCCGGCCCCGAGCACGCCGCTGACGACCCTGCAGGCCGCCGCGCTTTGGGCCGAGCTGGTTCCCTCGGGCCTGTTGCAGGTGCTGTGCGACGATGGCGAAGTCGGCGCTGTGCTGACGGCCCACCCGGATATCCGCAAGGTCGCGTTTACTGGCTCGACCCTCACAGGGCGGCGCGTGATGGCTGCCGCGGCGCCGACGCTCAAGCGCATCACTCTCGAGCTTGGTGGTAACGACCCGGCGATCGTGCTGGCCGACGCCGACATCGAACTTGCAGCAGAGGGCCTATTCCAGGCCGCCTTCACCAACTGCGGTCAGACCTGTGGTGCCGCCAAGCGCATCTACGTGCACGACAGTCGCTTCGATGCCTTCTGCGAGGCCCTGGCGCGGCGCGTGCGTGCGGTGGTCGTGGGCAGCGGGCTTCGGCCGGAAGTGACAATGGGCCCGTTGCAGAATTCAAGTCAGCATGAGAAGGCCGCCCTGCTGCTGGCAAGTGCCCGTCAACATGGGCGCATCGTCGCATCGAGTCACGTGCCCGCCGGGCCGGGGTACTTCTTGCCTGCAACGTTGGTGGAGGGGCTCGATGAGTCGCACCCTCTGGTGCGGGAGGAGCAGTTCGCGCCGTTGCTTCCCATTCAGCGATTCCGCTGCGAGCAAGACGCGCTGGACCGTGCCAACGATACGCCCTACGGTTTGACGGCCTCGGTTTGGTCCGGTGATCGGGACCACGCTGTTGCCGTCGCGCGCGGTCTTGACGCTGCGATGGTCTGCATCAACCGCCACAATGACACTCCGGTTGAGGTCTCAGTCAGCATGAGCAAGCAGTCGGGAATCGGCTGGTTGGGTGGCGACGAAGGTCTTCTGGAGTATCTGCAGGCCCATACGATCGTGTTGTGACCGCCCGTACAAAGCGAACAAAGGCAGATCTCCTCTCAGGTGGGGCCGTGAGTGCCGCGCTCGAGTTCAACCTCAGCCTGCCCCGCCCGCGACCGCAAGGACTTCGGCGAGAAGCCGAAGCGCGCCGTGAACGCCCGCGTGAAGCTGGAAAGCTCGGCGTAGCCGACCCGAAGTGCCACGGTACTGACTGCCAAGTCCTGGGCTCGCAGCATATCTCGTGCAGCGGTCAGGCGCTTTTCGCGCCAGTAGGCATTGACCGGCACGCCGAAAGCCTGTCGGAATCCCACCGTGAGCTTCGTTCGATTCAGGCCAACCATCGTCGCGAGCGTATGCAGCGTCAGCGGCTCGGCCCAGCGGCTATCGATGATTTCCTTGGCGCGGCGCACCCCTGCAACATCGCGCGAGCTGAGCGCAGCTGGCATGTCGGCCTCGGCGCTGACGAGCGACTGCAGCATGAGAGCGACCAGTTCCATCGCCTTGGCCTGCATGTAGGCGGCCCGCGTGTGGGAACTAAAGCTACACCCAAGCATGTCATTCACGGCAGCGAAGCAGGCACTGTGCAACCTTGCGATGTGGTGGTTCGTCCCTTGGTCAGAGCCGGCCACAATCCAACGCAGCCGGTCTGGCAATGCCATCGCTGGAATGCGAAAGAAGCTTTGCATCCGCTCGGGGCGCATGTACAGGCAGGCGGTCTTCTGTATCGCGCTGACCTGAGAGGTGCGACGGATCGTCGTGGCGCCGGCGTAGGAGGTGATCAGGGACGTTCCCTCGCTTGCATTGATCATTTGCGGGTCGGCACCCAGCGTCTCTGTACCGCTGCCGTTGAAGCGGAACTGGAGGTGCATCCAGGGGCCGTCGCTGATAGTCTGCGTCATCTCATTGGCCGGAAAGTTCCGGCAGTGATTCAGCAGCAACAGCACCTCTGGCGCGAGCTCCACAACTTCAAGCACGCCGCGCAAAGCGCCGTCGGCCAGTGTGTAGCGGTGGCCTCCATGAGGTTGCATCGCGGGGTGAACGCGGAAGTCGTCGACAGCGACAACTTCCCTCGCATACGCGCGATCGAGCAGTTTCATGTACTGAACCCGTGTGTCGTTCACGAGAAGTCCCTTCCCGGCGCCGGCCCAGCGCTATCTTACCTAGAGGTGGTGAATGCTCTCCCGCATGCTTCGTTACTGCTGCATCTTCTGCCTGAAGTCCAGTGTGATGGCTGAATCGTCTGCTGCCATCGCGGATGAGATCGTCGAAGACCCAGACCCGGCCACCGCGGCCTTCCGGTACCGCACGCTCGGTGCAGGGCTGCACCTACTGCAAGGCAGTGGCGGCAATGTGCTCGTTGTTGAAGGCGAGCAAGGGTTGCTGCTGATCGACGCCGATTTCGCCGCGGCGTACCCACGTGCCCGCGAGGCGTTGACTGCGATGGGACTGGGTTCGCGTCGCGTCAAGCTTCTCATAGACACCCACTTCCACCACGACCACTCAGATGGGAACTGCGCCTGGGCGAAGGAAGGTGCGGTGATCCTCGCGCACGAGAATGCGCGCAGCAGGCTGGCCAGCGGCGCGCATGTCCGCATCGGCCCTTACGACATCGAGATGGAACCGGCAGTTGCGGCGGCGTTGCCAACGGAAGCCTTTGCCAGTCGGCTGCAGTTGCAGTTCGGCGCGCACAGCCTCCGCCTGGTGCATCAGCCTGCAGCGCATACGGACGGCGATACGGTGATTTTTGTCGGCGACGTCGTGCACATGGGCGACATCTACGTCCGCTACGGCTTCCCGTTCATTGACGTGCCAGCCGGCGGCACGATCGACGGCATGATTCGCGCATGCCGCGAGGTGTTGCGCCAGCTTCCACCGAATGCGCAGGTCGTGCCAGGACACGGCGAGCCCGCGGGGCCTGATGACCTGCTGACATATCTGCAAATGCTCGAAGGCGCCCGCGACGCCGTGGCGTGCGTAAAGCGCGCGGGAGCAACGTTGCCCGAAATTCAGTCGGCCGGTGTTCTGGCTCAGTGGGCAGAGAGCTACGCCAACCCCTGGGTGACGCCGGAGCTGTTTGTCGAGTACATCTACGCCACGTTGCCGGCAGTAGCCTAAAGACTTTATGTCCGACTGTGACGGCGTGAAGGCACCGAAGCCGCGGCGGAGCGCCGCCGGCCGGGTCTTAGCTCCACCATCAAGGTCTGCAACCAATGTTGCCTCTGCACGGCACACGTGCAGCGGGAATGCATCGGCTTCTAGCCGGTCCGGGTACCTGGCCTGCACCTGTTTCATCGTTCTGTGGTGCCGCCTGTAAGCTCCCGCCCGCTTCTTTAGCCCAC
>JBIPMW010000196.1:0-3630 GCA_044376455.1 Crocinitomicaceae bacterium
GCACCTCCTATTGATGCTGACTGGTGAACAAAAATTAACTATCTTTTCAAATGCTAGGCAATTGAATTTACCAATTGCTGCATTTCAAAATCACATTCAAGAAACCTATTATACAGCCTCATGATCCATCCTAAAATTGCTGAAATCACGGCCAGAATCATTGATAGAAGTAAAGAAACGCGTAGTGCTTACTTGAAACAAATAGAAGCTGCTTTCATTGATGGTGTTCATCGGAGTACATTAAATTGCGGAAATTTAGCCCACGGCTTTGCAGCATGTAATTCACATGACAAACAAGAGCTTACTGCTGATATCACTCCAAACCTAGGGATCCTGACAGCCTACAACGATATGCTTTCTGCACATCAGGTATATGAAGATTATCCAAAAGACATTAAAAAGTTTGCCAATGAATTCAATGCTGTAGCACAAGTTGCTGGAGGGGTTCCGGCAATGTGTGATGGTGTAACCCAAGGGCAGCCAGGAATGGAACTTTCGCTGTACAGCCGAGATGTCATTGCGTTATCAAGTGCAGTAGGATTAACGCACAACATGTTTGATGGCGTGCTTTGTTTAGGTATTTGCGACAAAATTGTCCCAGGTTTACTGATGGGTTCGCTTCGCTTTGGTCATCTCCCTACGATATTTATGCCTGGAGGCCCCATGCCAAGCGGTATAAGCAACGAAGAAAAATCTCAAATTCGCCAGGCGTTTGCAGAAGGAAAAATTGGACGTGCTGAACTCCTGAAAGGCGAATCCGACTCGTATCATTCACCAGGAACTTGTACGTTCTATGGAACTGCCAATAGTAACCAAATGCTCATGGAAATCATGGGCTTACACCTACCCGGCTCTAGTTTTGTGAACCCGCATACCGAATTGCGCAATTTATTAAATAAAGAAGCAGTCAAGGTATTGGTAGAAAATATAAAAATTGGCAAGTCCAGGAGTTTAGCTCAAATTTTTGATGAAAAAACTGTGGTCAACGGAATCATTGGCCTGCTTGCTACAGGCGGATCAACAAACCATACCATTCACCTTATTGCCATCGCACGCGCTGCGGGCATCATCATCAACTGGGATGATATGTCTGATTTATCAGCCGTCATTCCGCTCATTACGAGAATGTATCCTAATGGTGCTGCAGATGTCAATCATTTTCATGCAGCGGGCGGGATGGGCTTTGTTATTCATACCCTACTCGAAAACAACTTACTACATGAAGATGTCAATACCATCATCGGGAAAGGTTTATCAAAATATACACAAGAACCTCAGATAAAAGATGGCGCCTTGATTTGGGTTGAGGGAGCCAAACAATCTTTGAATACCTCCATTGTAAGACCAGCAGCTGAGCCATTTACTACTGATGGTGGCATCAAGCTTTTGAAAGGAAATCTAGGGCGTTCAGTGATTAAAACTGCTGCTGTTGAACCACAACACCGCATTGTAGAGGCTCCGGCAATTGTCTTTCATGAGCAGTCAGATCTTATTACCGCATTTAAAAGAGGCGAGCTCGACAAGGATTTCATTGCAGTGGTACCTTTCCAGGGACCTAAATTCAATGGCATGCCTGAATTACACAGTCTGACACCTACCCTTACTGTATTGCAAAAGAAAGGATTTAAAGTAGGTCTCGTAACAGACGGGCGCATGTCTGGTGCATCTGGAAAAGTGCCAGCAGCCATTCACCTGACTCCTGAGGCCTATGATGGAGGATTAATCGGTAAAATTCAGACTGGTGACCTACTGCGCTTAAATAGTGAAAATGGCATTCTTGAAGTACTCAATGAAAAAGAAGTAGCTGAGCGTTCTTTTAACAACAAAGCAAATAATCAGCACTTCTTGTTTGGTAGAGAGTTGTTCTCGAATTTACGTGCCTCAGTAAGCCAGAGTGAAGAAGGCGCCTCGTTTATATTGTAGCTTCTTCTTTCCAGATAATCGAGGCACATACAGAAAGCAACAAGGCTCCTAAGACTATCGATAAGGAAACCACCGATTCAATATGAAAAAACGGTGCAAGTAACATTTTTACACCAATAAAGCTAAGGATGAAAGCCAAGCCATACTTTAGTTTGGAAAACATATGGATGGAATTGGCCAGTAAAAAATACATAGAGCGCAAACCGAGCACCGCAAAGATATTGGAAGTATAAAGGATCAACGGATCATTGGGTGCAATGGCAAAAATAGCCGGAATAGAGTCAATAGCGAAAATAAGGTCAGTGGTTTCGATAACAACCAAGACCAAAAATAATTTAGTCGCTAATCGTTTAGTTCCTCTTTTTACAAAGAAACGATCTCCATAATAGTGCTTAGTTACCGGAAATATTTTTCGAACAAAGCGCGCACCGAGGCTCTTTCCGTAATCTTTTTGGTCGTCATCTTCTGTATCAAACAATGATTTGACACCCGCATAAACCAAGAAAGCTCCAAAAATAGTCAAAATCAAATTTGGCCTGAAAAAATAGCCCGCTTGCGGATGCATGCCTTGATCAAGGCTAAATTGATATCCAAATAATTCAAAGGCCGGAAGGTAGGTCATTTTGATCAAACCTATGCCTGAAAAAATGAAGATAGCCCTGAAAACAAGTGCACCAATGATTCCCCAAAAAAGCACGCGGTGCTGCAAAACGCCGTCGAGTTTGAAGAACTTAAAGACCAAAATAAAGACAAACATGTTGTCCACGGAAAGGGCTTCTTCTATCCAATAAGCTGACTGATATTCAGCAAATTTAGTAAAGCCAAGTTGCCACCAAACTACCGCACTAAACCCCATGGAAAGGAAAATCCAGACAAGCGTCCAGCGTAGTGCTTCTTTGTTTGAAATTTGGTGTGCTTTTTTATTGACAAGACCAAGGTCAATGACTAACATGGTTAAAATAACCACCACAAATATTCCGACTAACCAAGGATTGACCTGCATATAAATTGTTTTGGCAAAAATAAAAAAGAAAGCCACATGCAGGCATGTGGCTTTTACTGAAAGAACTATAAAATTATTTTTGCTCGAGTAAATAAGAAACTGCGTTAGCTGCGTTTACGAATCCGCCGGTAATACAAATTTCTTTCATTTTCATTTTTTCACCGTTAGGTGCAATTACCTTTTTGTTGTATTTGGTAGTTGTTGTCATTAAAACCTCGCGCACCTGAACTGCGGTAAGTTCAGGAAAATAACTGCGGATAAGCGCGGCAACACCTGCAGTTGCAGGACAAGCCATTGATGTACCACTCGCATTCTCGTAGTTGTAATCAGGAACTGTTGAGTAAATGTCAACTCCCGGAGCAAAAAAATCAACGGTGGTTGCACCATAATTTGAAAAATCGGCAATCATTTTCTTCGGGCTTTTTGAACTACTGCTTGCTCCTACTTCGATCCAGTTTGGCGCCACTTTGTTGCTGTTCAAACGACGTGTAGGGTATGAATCTTCCACATCTTTGTTCTTTGCATCGTTACCAGCAGCATGTACGAGTAAGACATCTTTACTTAACGCATATTCAATAGCTGCATCGACATATTCTTTATTTGGTGTCCAGTATTTACCGAAAGACATATTGATCACTTTAGCACCGTTGTCAACGGCATAAATAATGGCATTGGCAACATCTTTATCGCGCTCATCGCCATCA
>JBIPMW010000050.1:0-11260 GCA_044376455.1 Crocinitomicaceae bacterium
AATGCGGCAAGCAGTCTATGAATGTTCTTTCTTGGATGCAAAGAACCAACGAATAAAAAATAGCTTTGTGGAAGCTGCTGCTCCGTAATGAATTGTGTTTTCTGCTCAGTACTCAGTGGTTCATAGGCTTTATTTACCCCATTATAGATGACTGAAATTTGATCTGAGGGTAACTTGTAACAAGCAACGATGTCTTCTTTGGTAGTTTGGGATACAGTGATGATTTTGGTGGCTTGTCTGGCAAATTTTGGAAAAAAGTACCGGTAATATGCAGATACAGCCCGCGGAAGGTCTTTTGGGAAATGTTCGAAATTCAGGTCATGAATACTTGCTAATGTGGGTATATTCAGTCCAAGGGGCAACATGCCATCTGGGGACCAAAATACCTCTATCTGATCCTTTTTTAACTTGCGTTTCAAAGCCCACTGAAACCACCATATATAGAGTAGCGGATGGCGTGTAGGTGGAAATACTACTTGGCAAACTACATTCTTCGGAAAAGTATATTGTTTGGAAACGGCCCGATCAAAATAGAGATAAAACTGATGTTCAGGATTATTTTTACAAATGCGCGATACGAGTTCAAGTGTGTAATTCCCAAAGCCTTCCATTTTGGAGCCAAGCAATGATCTGGTATTGATGCCGATGCGCATGCCTAAAACTGAAGAATATAATTAGTGCGTTTTTCTTGTCCTATTGTTGTTTCAGGGCCATGTCCGCAATAGACTATGGTGTCTTCAGGCATTTGAAAAAGTACATTGTATATGCTATTTTTCAAGGTGTACAGGTCCCCACCGGGTAAATCAACACGCCCGAAACTTCCTTTAAAAAGCACATCTCCGTTGATTACAAAACCATCTGAATGATAAAAAACAACATGCCCTGGAGCATGTCCCGGTGTAAAATATACTTGGAAGGCGAGCGTGCCAAACTCCAAGCGTTGTTGATCCTGGAGTGAATTTAGGGGTAGGTCAGCTGGGACATAGAAATCAAAGCCATATAAGGCTGCATAGCGCTCTACTGCTTCCCAAGTTGGACTGTCAGAAGGGTGTAAATAGGAATTTTGCGTAAAGTGATCAAAGCAAAATTGGGCACCTAAAATATGATCGATATGTGCATGGGTAAATAAGATAGCATGCACCTGAAGCCCGTTTTCTTGGATATATGCCTTGAGCATATTTTGCTCTTCTTTTGCATAGCAACCGGGGTCAATAATGACGGCATCTGTTCCGGTTGAAACAACATAGGTATTCTCTTGAAAGCCATTGAAGCTAAATGCTTGGATTTTTGCAGACATATTTCAAATTTACAGCAATTATAATTAGCGCAGTAAATTTACGTGTCCGGTTATCACCTCTTTGTTGTTTTTAAAGTCAGTGTATATGATTTTCCAGGTATAGGTGCCATCTTGGCAAGGTCGAAAATTATAGGTGCCATCCCAATAATCTTTGAGGTCCGTACAAGAAAAAACAAGTTCTCCCCAACGGTTATAAATAGAGACTTCTACCTCTAAGAAATTGCCACCGATAACCCTGAAGTATTGGTTAAACATGTCGCCATCGGGCGTAAAAGTATTCGGTACATAGAAGAAAGGATCAAAATATATATTCACCTGGCTTTGGGCTGTACAACCATTTTGATCTGTAAAAAACACGCTATAAAGCGCATTTTGTGAGGGACTCACTTGAGTTGACAGGCAGTTCACACAACTTACTTCATCATCAGGACTCCATAGCACAGTACCAGGCCCTGAGGTGAGTGCATTGAGTTGAATGACATCACCTTGCACCGCATAAACATCTGGCCCAGCATTGACATAGGCCGCTGCAAATACATTAACTTGTACCGTAGCACTATCTTGACAACCTTGCGCGTCGGTACCGATGACCAAATAGTTTGTATTTGTTGGAGGCAAAACACTTACTTGAGCGCCATTATTTGTGGAGCCGTTTGCAGTTGGGTACCATTCGTAATAGAGCGCACCTGTAGCCCAAAGCTGAGCGGTTTGCCCGGGGCAGACAATCGTGTCTGAGCCTGCCCAAATTTGCGCAGTTAAAATACTTACCCACACAGAATCCGTTTCGGTGCCACAACTATTTGTAACATCTACATAGTAATATTGCGGACTTAGAGGCGATATTTGAACGGTTGCTGAAGTAGCACCGAGTAAGTCATTGGTTGGATACCAAACAAATGATGTACCCCCGCTTGCCGATAGTGGCATGGATGTCCCGTAGCAAAGCGCAACACTATCTATGAGTTGTGGAACTGGTGGATTATTGAAAACCAAAATGGTCATTGAATCTTGGGCAATACAGCCATTGCTTGAGGCAACCGTTGCCGTATAGGTGATGTCGTTTTGGGGAGTAGCAATAACATTGGCACCGCTTGTTGTGTTCAAAAAGTTACCCGGAGACCACGTGATAGTTCCTGCACCAGTTGCACTGATCGGAACACTTTCTCCAATGCATATTGTTGTGTCGTTGGGTAAACTGATTGTAGGAGCATTGACATTAAGTGTCACTTGCAGTGTATCAGAGCCGCACGAATCGGCGACAATCACTGTAAATGTAGTTGTACTAGTGATGGTCGCAGTTGGTTCAGCAATGTTTGGGTTGTCCAATACGTTTGCAGGGCTCCAACTATAGGTGCTTCCGCCGTATGCTTCTAATTGATAGGAATCACCTGGGCAAATTGTTGCCGTTGGCTGTATCGCGCCAGCCGTAAAGGCTCCGATATTTACTGTAACAATAACTGAATCTGGTGTAAAGCAGCCAGTTGAGTCAAAGGCGACTAAAAGTACATCGTAGGTGCCGGGTGTTGTGTAGGCGTGGATGGGCTCAAAAGCATTTGAGGTATTGCCATCACCAAAATCCCAAAAGAACGAATTGGCATTCTGTGAATTGTTGTCAAAGAATACGCTTTGCGGAATACAAATGAGTGGTGCTGGTTGAGCAGCAATTGCCTCTATTGTGCTGAGTTCAAACTTGAAACAAGCGAGGTTACAATTTGAACTTTGATTAGTCGGGGACCAAACTCCTGGAGTACTCGTAAATCCGTAGTCAATTCCACCGCAGGCCCCACAAACGGCATGATATATTCTTCCTTGATTGTCGAAACGACTTGTGCCTCCATCTACGTGGTTCGAGCTGCTATTGAGCCCACCCATAAAAGTGGCGTATTTCAATGCACTGGCGTCTTGATCCAGCACTGCGATATAAAAATTTGAGCCATTTGTATTTAACTGATAGGCATCAAGTGTAACAGGAAAATTATTGGTTGTTGAAAATGCCGCCTGGCCATATAGTTGATTGAGTTGACCTCCCCAACCTGCTAAATAGATATCGTAACAATCGGAAATCAGAAAGGCAGTAGGTGATAATTCTACATTTCCGGTTCCAGCTCCTATCATGGTTGTCCAGCTAATATTAGCTAGGTCGGTGCTATATTTTCTAATAAATTGTCCGGAATTGGCATTGCCATAGCATCCGGGGCTAATTGCCCAAGCGGATTGAGATTGCCCGTAAACATATACTCCGTTGTTCACGTCTGTTCTTACAAAATAAGTTTGGTCGTATTCGGCCTGACCCATGTAAGTTCCGGATTGTAGGGCACCACTCGCTGAATTGATACGCAGCGCATAACCATCTGCGCTTCCGCCATTAAAGGTGAGGTCATTTCCTCCGCTGATTGGTAAAGATGTTGAAGTAGTCCCCCCAGCAACATAAACACTGCCGTTACTCCCGGTCGCAATAGAATTTCCAGATTCAGTACCGCTTCCACCAAAATAGCTACTCCAAAGCAACTGTGATAAATTGGTGTTGAGTTTAAAGACTACGGCATCTTGGGTACCGTTCAAAGTAGATTGGAATGCGTTGATCGCAGGAAAGTTGGATGAAGTTGTAGTGCTCGATACATAAACGTTTTGATTGGCATCTAAGACAATTTCTCCTCTAAATTGGTCCCCGTAATTATAAAATAGACTAGCGGAATTGAGCCCGTCTGTACTAGATCCTCCAATGTATGTTGAAGCAATTAATGAAGTTCCGGCGGCATTGAATCTGGCGATGTAAATATCAGAGCCATTGAATTCTAATGAGTTTTGAAGTTGATACGGGCCTCCATTAAAACTATTGTCATAAGAACTTCCGGCCATTGGGAAATTTGTGGAAGAGGTAACCCCATAGACAAAAAGTTCACCGTTGGGCGCACAAACGATACTATGAGGAGTTTCATTTCCTGAGCCCCCTAGGTAAGTGGAATAAAGCAGGGCAGTACCGTTAGCATTGAATTTAGTAATGGATACATCCATCGGGAAGGTACCAGTCCCGGAATTGTAACTCGCGTCAAATGCACCAACTGTGGTTGGGTATCCGGAACCAAAAACAATTCCGCCCCCGAATAAATTACCATTTACATCAGGGGTTGCTGTAAAGCCCCAGTTGTCTACTGGTGAACCTGTAAAGGTTGAAAAAGTCAAACTTGGGTCGATGTAGAGCGCAAGACTCGGGTCATAATTCTCGCCTAAAATGAAATCAATTTGACCATTTTTGTTGACCCAATGAATGGGTACTTCCATTCGATCACCGTTGGCAGCAATGTTCCACGCGATTGGTTTACTGTATGAAATTTCTCCAAAGCGGTGTTTAAGTTTCAGAATGCCGTTCGACTCAATCCAAACTGAATCGGCTCCTTGGAACTCAAAAGAAAACTGACCAACATCTCCGTATGGAGAAAGTTCTAGGTGAAAGGCCAGCTGCTTGTTTTGGGTTAAATAGATGAGTTTGCCGTCTTCAAAATAATTGGGATCCTCAATTTGAGCAAAACCCCTAACCCCTGATTTCCATTTGGATGCATCATTTCCAATAAAATAATTATGGTAATGGGAGCTTGAATCTGTGGCTTTAAACTCGGCATCATTTGAATACTTAAAGATATGTTTGATACATTGATACTGTCCCAATTGATCGTGCTCCTGATGATGTTCGTCGTGCTCGTTAGCCTGATGATCATGATGGGTAGCGTTAGAAAGAAAAAAGGTGAGCCCTTCATTTTCTATGTAAACCCTGCCACTTGAAATAGGGAGATTGTATAAAATACGAGTATCCCATTGACCTTTATTGGGATACATCCAAACCTCCTGAGCGAAGGAAAAATGCACCCAACTAAAAAGTAGGAAAAAACGTATTATTATTTTCATGAACCTAGTAAAATTAACACATTCGTTATCAAACTCAAAACTATAGACTATTTGAAGCACATAAGGTTGCCAAATCATGACGAAAAATTGCGATCATGCTTAAAATATCTTTTATTTGTACTCCATAATTTCTTTCTCTTATGAATTATAAAGTCATTTTCATCCTTTCTATTTTCTTGATTTCAAGCCCTGTGTTTGCTCAGGATTACATGCGCCTTCAAATTCCGGTCCAAAATGGCGAACTTAAATTATTAGCTGACCTAGGTGTAGCAGTGGACCACGGAATTTACAAAGAAGATAAATACTTTATTTCCGATTTTTCTAGCGCCGAAAAAGCAATCATGGACCAACAAGGCATTGCCTATGAAATATTGATTGAAGATATCGAGCAATACTATGAAACTATTTTAAATCAGGAAGCAAAGCCTCAAGAAAGCAACGAGAAAAACAGCAGTTGCGGGAATACTACTGGTGCGAATTCATGGGCAAACCCGACCACACCAACACATTTCAATTTAGGAACTATGGGTGGCTACTTGAAATATGAAGAATTACTCGCTGAATTGGATGAAATGGCTGCTTCGTATCCTAATTTAATTACAGTAAAGGCACCAATTTCGAATTTCTTAACTTATGAAAACAGACCAATTTATCATGTGAAGATTTCGGACAACCCAACACAAGATGAAGCCGGAGAACCAAAGGTTTTATATACCGCCATTCACCATGCGCGTGAACCAATGAGTTTGATGGAAACTGTATTTTTTATGTGGTATATCCTAGAAAATTACCAATCAAATCCTGAAGTTCAATATATAGTGAATCATTTACAGTTATATTTTGTCCCTTGCCTCAACCCTGATGGTTATGTATATAATCAAACTACAAATCCGAATGGTGGTGGGATGTGGCGTAAAAACCGTAGGTTAAATTCAGGTGGTTCTTATGGTGTTGATTTGAATAGAAATTATGCTTATGGATGGGGAACAACCGGAACCAGCACCAATCAAAGTAATGATACTTATTGTGGTACAGCACCATTTTCAGAAAAAGAAACCCAGGCAATGCGCTGGTTGGTCCAAAACAATCATTTTATTACAGCGTTCAATGCCCATACTTATGCTGAAGACATCCTGTTCCCGATAGGTACAACCAATGCCGAATTTGCGGATCACCACGACTATTTTCAGACTTGTACCAACCATATGGTAGAATTCAACGGCTACACACCAATGAAAAGCTCTGGGTTGTATCCGGCTTCTGGTGATTCCGATGATTACATGTACAAACTCGATATCGGTATTGGTCAAAAAGACACCATGTTTGTGCACACCCCTGAGGTCGGGACAGCATTTTGGCAGCCGCAGTCTGAAATTGTACCAACTTGTAAAGGGATGTTTTTCCCGAATTTAATTTTGGCGCATCTTGCCGGTCGTTATGTGTTGGTTCAGGATCAAGATCCAAGTTCATTTGCAACATTGTCTGGGAACTTTACGCATCAAGCCACTAGATTTGGTAGAGAATCCGGACCGGTCACTGTTAGTGTCCTGCCTTTGCAAAATATAACTAGTGTAGGGTCACCTGTGATTCATAACTTAGCTGTTCAGCAAAGTGTCGACGCCTTGATCAGCTATACCTTGGATCCGACGATCCAATTTGGAGATACCATTAAATACATCCTTCAAACCGATAATGGTTTTTGGCAAAGGAATGACACGATCATTAAAATTTTCGGAGCATATAACATTTTAACTGTTGAAGACGCCACGGATCCAAGTTTATGGACAGGTAACTGGAATACCACTTCAACTACCTACGTATCAGCTAGTAAATCTTTTACGGATACTCCTACAGGAAATTATTCGAACAATGCCAATACGACGTACACCTATACTCCTACTATCGATTTGACCAATAAAGGCGCTGCAAAAATTACTTTTTGGTGCAAATGGGATATCGAAGCAGGTTATGATTTTACGCAATTTCAAGTTTCACCAGACAATGGTCAAACTTGGATAGCGCAGTGCGGCAATTATACGGTTTTAGGAACTTCAGGAAACGGAAGTGTTCAGCCTGCAAACAAACCACTTTGGGATGGTGTCCAAACAGATTGGGTTCTTGAAGAAATCAATTTGAGCGATTACCTCGGGCAAGTCATCAAGGTACGCTTTCAATTAAGAGCTGATGGTGGCACAAGAAAAGACGGTTTTTATTTCGATGATTTTACCATTTCAGCTAATGAAATCGATAGTACATCAGTGCAGCATTTACCAAAAAATCCGCTTTCTATCATACCTAATCCGAACAATGGGAAATTTATAGTAAAAGGATTAGCAGCTCTTGCCGCTTATGAAATTGAGGATGCAAGCGGTAGAAAAATTCAAGAAGGCGTTTTAGATGGCATCAATGCTAGTTTCGACCTTCATGAAAAAGCAGGCGTTTACTTTTTGAAGACAAAAATCGATGACCAACTTTTACGCGTCAAAATTATTATACTTGATTAAAGTAAAATAAACTGATTGATTTTATCGATGTAGGCCTGATAGCCCGCTACAAATGGTGTAGTTTCGTGTTCGCCACCCGGAACTAAATAAGCCACTTTGTATCCTTGTGTTTTATTGTCAAATACTGGTTGCCCATGACTTTTAACGGTCAGAAAAGAATCGGCTTGGCCATGGATCCAGAGTAACGGGATACTGATTTTCTTAATTTCTGTCGCGTTGTCAATCTTTAGATCAACCAAAAATGATCCGGGCATGGAGAGCAAAGCGGCATCTTGAATCATGACTTCCGCAGAAGCAAAAGGCGCCTCTAAAATCAGTTTACTTGGCTCTAGGGCATATGCTGTAGGATGCGCAGCGACTTCGCAAGCAGCAGCCGAACCCAATGAAAAACCGAAAATAACAAAGCGCTCTTTTTGCAAACCTTGGTCTTTTAACCATTGGATGGCGCGGGCCGTTGTTCGGTACATATTTTCTTCTGATGCCTTGCCTTCAGACAATCCAAAACTCGGGTAGTCAAACATCAGAACGCCATAACGCCCTAATCCTCCGGTGTTTGCATAGAGCTTTTGACGCGGCCAGTAAAAATCCATATGATCCTTGTTGCCGTGGCAATATAAAATAACGGTATCTGTTGCAATTGCATTGAGATCGCCCACATAGATAGCACTCATTTTTGCAGGCCCCTCTTCGAGTTCGACATCAAGCTGAAATTGATGAACCATTGATTCAGGAACACTGAATTGCCCCGCTAAATCCAGGGTAAGTTCGCCAGCGTAAGCATCTAACTGATAACTTTCAATCTGACTGGGGTTGAACAAAAACGCATCGAGTCGCTTTCTACAAGAAAAAAGGCTCAAAGAAATAAAGCAAAGAAGGACGATTTTTTTCATGTTATAAGCGATAAGTAATTCCGAAATAAAGACCAGTAGCCCCACGATTTTGTAATAAACTTGGATAAGGCACCACAATATTCTCATTGGAGGAAAGTGGCGCTAACATTTTGACTTCGGCTTGAAACGTCCATTTTGGTCTAATCCATTGATGCCCTAATTGCAAATTTGGAATCAAAAGCTGTTCGTTTGGTCTGCCTTGTGATTCTACGCGATAAAAGTCGAACCAATTACTGATGCCGGCATAAAAGAAATTGTAGTTGCGGTGGTAAACACTGCACATATGATCGAGGTGCTCGGGCTTCCATTGGCGACCATATTTGAAATAGTAGTTTCCGTCAATTTGAGGCCATAAGCGATTGGCACCGGTGTAAAAATCAAGTAAAAAATTGGCATTGAGCTGCGCAGATACCCCCATGCGGTCATTGCTCCAAATTTTTTGTGATGCGCCAAGTTCAAATTGCCCCACCCCAAATGCAAGTGAGGTTGTTTGAAGTGCGCCCATTATGGTCGTTTGATCTGTCAACCCACGACCATAACCAATGGACGTGAATGGAATAGGAATTGCACCGATACCAGGAACTTTGGCTACAGGCCCGCCAAAATGACCAGTAATTACTTGCTCTCCTTTTTTCAATGGTTCGACAAAACGGGCGGGTGCACAAGACCACAAAAGGACGAGGCTAGAAAATAGAAAAAGTAGAATTCGCATCTCCAAATATAAAAAGATTAACCATCCAAATTCCTTACCTTTGTCTTATGTCCGGTTCGAGTTATGGTCAAATCTTTAAGCTCACCACCTTTGGAGAGTCTCATGGTGTTGCCATTGGCGGCATTATTGAAGGTTTCCCATCTAACTTTGCACTCGATTTAGCAGCGGTGCAGCAAGCACTTGACAAAAGACGTCCTGGTCAGTCAGGTTTAGTATCACCTAGAAATGAAAAAGACGTGCTTGAAATTCTTTCTGGAATTTTCGACGGAAAAACCACCGGCAGCCCGATCGCATTTTTAATCAAAAACCAAGACCAACAATCCAATGACTACCAGCAGCTTAAAGATACATTTAGGCCTTCGCATGCTGACTACACTTACCAACAAAAATATGGCAATCGCGACCACCGAGGAGGCGGACGCAGCAGTGCGCGTGAAACAGCCTGCAGGGTTGTTGCCGGTGCCATTGCCGCACAAGCGCTGCAAAAATTGGGTGTGAAAGCGTCTACTTTTGTAGATCAAATTGGTGCTATTCAATTACAAAGTCAGCAATGGTTTAGTACTGAACAAATCGAAGCATCGCCTTTGCGTTGCCCTGACCCAGTTATTTCTACCCAAATGGAAGCCCTTGTTAAAGAAATGCAACAAAATGGTGATACCATTGGGGGTTCGGTAAGGTCGGTCATTGAAGGGGTGCCAGCAGGATGGGGCGAGCCAGTTTTCGATAAATTACATGCAGAACTCGGCAAAGCAATGCTTTCTATCAATGCCGTGAAAGGTTTTGAAATTGGGAGCGGGTTTGCAGCTATTCACATGAAAGGATCTGTACACAACGACCAATTTTTACCTGATGGAACAACTGCAACCAATCATTCTGGCGGTATTCAGGGTGGAATTTCCAATGGGATGCCTATTACATTTAGAGTCGCTTTCAAGCCTGTTGCAAGTATTGCCCAACCCCAAGAAGTTTTAGCTCAAGATGGTCAGCTCAAAGAATTGGCTATTGAGGGCCGTCATGACTCTTGTGTGGTGCCAAGAGCAGTCCCGATTGTAGAAGCGATGGCTCATATCGTCCTTTTTGACTTTTATTTAAGACAACAACGTAATACACTTTTTTCATGATACAACGCATTCAAACAATTTACTTCATCATCGTAAAGATGCTTCTATCTTCATTGCTTTCAGGTGTTGAAATATTTGGATTTCCGACGGCTAAAAATTATTTTTCTTATTCGGTTTATGGCATTCAAAGTTTTAAATCTGAGTTAAATGCGCCGTTAGGAAAAGCGGAAAATATTCAAGAATCCATCTTATTTTACTTCGTAATTGCTTACATACTGTTTGTTTATTTGGCATTGATGTCCTACAAAAACTTAAAAAGACAATATATGCTGACGCGTTTGGCACTGCTCATCTATTTTGTTGGCTTGGTTTCTCTTTTACTTTTAGCGATGCTTGGTTTGATAGTCAAAGGGGCTGTAGGCATCCAACTTAGTGTAGGTTATTACATCAGCGTTGTTGGTTTGCCACTTATTTATTTTGCTTTTAAAGGGGTTAAAAAAGATAAAGAATTACTCGAATCTTTAGACCGCCTGCGTTAATCCTATGAACTTTCTTTCCGTCGAACAACTCACCAAATCTTATGGTGAAAGACTTTTATTTTCAGAACTCACCTTTGGCATAGAGCAAGGGCAAAAAGCAGCTATTGTCGCCAAAAACGGTTCGGGTAAAACCACCCTTTTGCGGTGTTTACTCGGCAAAGAACCTGCAGATTCTGGCAGCATTACTTTTCGCAAAGAGCTCCGCATTGCCTTTATGGAGCAAACCGAAGACCTCGATCCAACCTTGAGTGTTTTAGATGCCGTATTGGCACATGACCTCCCTGAAATCAAGTTGGTTAAATCTTACAACGATGCATTGGCAGCCAATGACGAAGAGAAACTGGGTATTTTATA
>JBIPMW010000269.1:0-8432 GCA_044376455.1 Crocinitomicaceae bacterium
CAATGGGTAAGAATAACAACAAGTGCGGTTCCAACGGCAACATCAAAAAGTTTTATTGATTTAATCAGTGACACAAATACAAATTATGTTTTAGATTTTTGGGGACTTCAAGTAGAAAAATCAACATCAGTAACAAATTACACTGCAACAAATGGAAGCACTATTTCAAGAGCAACTACTTTCACGGATTTAAGTGGCAATGGAAATAATGGAACTCTTACAAATGGACCATCGTATGATGGTTTTAATAGTGGGTCTATTTTGTTTGATGGGTCTAATGACTTTATAGATTTAACAAATAAATCAGTTGCTATAAGTGGAAATGGTGCAAGATCTATTTTTTGTTGGGTAAAATCTACAACAGGAGGAAGATGTATTATCAGCACAGGTACTGCGAATAATTCCCAGGCATTTAATTTAGTTACATATGGTTCATCTAAAGTTGGTGTAATGGGATATAATTATGATTTTTATCCAACTACTGGAGCAAATGTTTTTGATGGTAATTGGCATTTTGTTGGGGCAACTTATGATGGTGCTGGAACTTTAATAACTTATGTTGATGGAGTGCAAGATAATATCTCTACTGGAAGAACATATAGTACTACGGGACAAAATAATTTTATTGGTAAGTCTCATCATACTGGTTCAGAAGCATATTGGAATGGGAACATAGCACAAACACAAATACATAACAGAGCACTCACAGCAGCAGAAATCCAACAAAACTTCAATGCAAATCGTGGAAGGTTCGGCATCTAACCACTTCTTAAACTGGCACAAGACCCCACCAGAACCCCCAAAAACCTGCTATAATACTCTTATGAATTCAACCATCTTATGAATCTTCTTGACCGATACAAACGATGGACTCGTAAGCAGTATAACAAATACTATTATGAGTATGACTTTCAACCTAACTTTAAGTGGAATCCTTTTGATACAAATAATGACTGGGTATATGATAATGAAAAGTGGAGAAACTTTATTTGGGGATTGCAGGGCATAGGATATGCCTGGGAAGCATACACTTATTGGATGAGAGATATGAAGTATTCTTATAAACTTCCTTATGCAATGTGGTCAGAGATAAATGATGGTTATATGCAAATGTATGTTTATTCCTGGACAAAGAAATGAGAAATCTTTTATGGTCTTTATGGTATAAGTATAAGGATTGGCAATACGAAAGAAAATGCATCAAACATCTTGGGATGAAACCACAAAAGATGTATGTTTCTAAAGAAGCATATGATGAATTAGTAAGAAGAATTAACGAACCACCAGACCCAAAAGTAGTGGAAAGACTAAAGGAGATTATGTATAAAAAAGCACCTTGGGATGATGAATGAAAAATCTAAAATCTTCTATGACATCTGGAAGTGTGCTTATCAAAGAAGAACCCTATATAAAGGAACACCAAGAGAACACAGAGAGCACGAAACTATACGTATGTGCCTAGATATGAAGGATGTTGAGTTCTACAAGTTTGACACAGAAAAACCACGATACTTATGAGGAAAAAGTAAAATGGGAATGATGGATTATATTCGTTCTTCTTATAATCTAGGAGAACATTTTACAGAAACCCAATGTCATACAAAAGACATTGAGGATGGTATTGGTGGAACAATGACCCAATACTGGATTTCTCCTGATGGGTATTTGTATCTTATTGATTATGCCCATACTGCTGACTTTGTAGAACTCAAAGAAGGTGATGATGGATATAATGATAATATGGCATTACTTAACTTTAGATGGATTCCTAATGGAACTCGTGGAAAAGTTAGGGTTCATTGTATCACAAAATATATTGAGATTTATCCGGAACATTGGAAAGGAAAATGGGAAGATTGGCCCCGGTGTAGAATACACTTTAAGTATGGCAAGTTAATGGATTATGAGGATGTTACTGGACGATGACAAATCCTGAACAATTTCCATATGAAACTTTCCCAATCAAACTTCAAGTTAAAGAAGGGAAAAATACTACAGTTTGTTTTTTTCAATGTGATGAACACTTGCAAAAACACCTAGAACGATATAAACTAGATAAGAAGGACATTAAGATTGATTATCGTGATGGAGAACCCGTTGTACGCAGTAAAAAACACAAGAGAGACGTGGAGCAAAAACCTAAACCAAAAAGTGACGGAAGTTCTGGTACAGTTTCAAAACGAACCAGAAAGTTGGATTCCACTTCACACCCTACTCGCAATTCAAACCAAAAGAAGTGAATCTTGACATTATGGAAAAGAAATGGTATGATGACAATGCCTTTTATGTTGAACAAAAACGTTGGGGTACTTGGCAATCTCATTATCCTGACGGTAAAGGTATTATCACCTCACTATCTGAAGAAGAGTGTATAAAGGCAACACGTTGGTACTTGAAGGCAAAACAAGAAGGTGAGTTTGACAAGGCAGAGCAAAAGACTTATACTGGAGAAGTTGGAGGAAAACTATGACACTACGCACTTTTATTGATAAGAATGGAAATTCCTGGGAATGGGAAGAAACAGAAGAACTGCGAAAAGCAGTAGAAGAATTGCATAAACAAAATAAATCTGAAATTGAATTCAAACCAACAAAAGTATGAACTATCACGTTCTTGATGAATCTACTCCTTGGCACGATTGGATTTGTTATTGTGAGATTCATCATCAACTTAATCTTCCTGGAGAACCTTCTCTAGGAAGATTTTTAGCATATCGTAGGTACTTAAAATCTGTTGGATTGATATAATGATTCGTAAGTTTATCAAGTGGTTTATTACACCTTCACAAAAACATATTGATGAAGATGGCGGATTATATGCTAAAGTTATAGAAATGGAAAAACGTATTTCTAAACTTGAAGAAGAAAACATTGAGACATCAAACTGTCTTTATGAACTATCAAATCAAATTGAGGCAGTTGATACTAGAATAGACATTATTACCATTGAAAATTTTACAAAATGACAACTCCAAAAAGACAATCTAAAGAAGAGTTTTTGTGCCCAACTCCATCAATCAATCCAGATGCTGATGTAAGTTTTTTGGATATTGCATCAGTCAATAATCTCAATAACTTTTCTCATCACGTCTCTTACTTGACGAATATGGCAATCGGGGGTAAGATGACTGCTGAAGATGCTTATAAAGAAATTAAAAAACTTTATAAAGCAATGAAACAATCTCACAAATCACTTAAAGGTTCTTGGTTTTAATTATGGACTACAAAAAGTATTCTCTTGAAAATCTAGAGAACTGGGTGCATGATGCAATTTCCTGTAGTGAAGCAACACCGCAGGAGATTTATGATGTGATTAAAAGTGTAGTTGACGAAAACTATTACATCTATAAAAATCATACTGAAAGGTGTTATGAACTTCTGGCACTTCTGAATGGTAATGGAAAGGGACATATTCCAGCATACGATGAGTATGTTGAGAAAAAAGAAAATCTTGTATGCGATAAAGATGATAAGTCTCCCAAGTGTCAAAAAGCGTGGAACGATTTCTGGGAAGAAAATTATTATCCTGAAGAACATTCCAAACACACTAAAAAAGTAGAGGATGTTATGCCTCCTTGGGGACATAGTGATATGGAAGCACTTCGCTATTCTGAAGAAGAACTGAATGCGATGTGTGATAAAGCAGCATCAGAGAAAGACAAAGTAACTAAATGGATTCTTCCTGTTCAACAGATAATTGAAGAGGGTGTTGATGATTATTTCATTCAACTTCCTGACGATTTGTTGGAACAAGTAAATTGGAAAAACGGAGACCAGTTATACTGGATTGACCGGGGTGATGGTAGTTTTGAAATTAAAAAAGTAATTAAACCTGTTGGAATGGAGGAATGTTGAAATGGCATTGAGTGAATCAGTTGAATCTAGTTTGAAAGAAGCAGAAGCAAGTCTGCGCAATGCTCTTGCGTATTCTGCAAGACAGGAAAAACCTTTTGTAAGTCGTGAGATCTCCGAGATGATTTGTCGGATTGATAGTTTGATTAAGACTGACCAACTTTTGGATAAGTTGGAAAGTAGGATGAAAGGTTTTGGTGATGACAAAGGATCCTTCGGAACGTTCTTTAGTTAAGTTTTGTAACTATACTCTAAAGACAATATTAAGGAATCTCCCAACTACCTTAAATAATGTTAGGATTTGAACATAAACACGGGAGCAAAATAGTATGACCCTTCCATCTAAAAATCAAACTCTTACTGAAGATGAGTTTAATGAAATGACTGCGCTTAAAAATGCAATCAATCAACTTCCACAATCAGTATCCCCAGAAAAAATGGAAGCATTTACTGAATATCTTGTCCGCAGTCTGAGAGAAAGGGGAGGGTGATAAATAATCAGAGGTTTTTTTGTATCAAAAAATGCTTTCTGAAGGAAGAAAAAGAGATGCTGCTGCAAATGCTGTTTTAGCACTATCATTCGCAGCAAATGCAGCACAATCACCACAATCATTAATTAAGTCTGGTAAAGAAGCAGCACCAAGTCTTCCTCTAATGGGAGAACTGATGAGAAAGAGAAAGGAAGCAAATAGAAATTTGGATAGTGCAAGAGTATCAGAACCAGCACGTAATCGTAAAAAGAAAAATTTTTCCGAATCCAAACGATTAAAAAAATGGTGGAACAAAGGAAGAAATGAAAGAGTTCCTAATGAGAACAAAGCATCCTGGAAAGAATTGATGGATGATGATAGAAAGCAACTTACTAGGACTGACACATCTTTTAAGAAGGGTGAAACTGGTGTAAAGGGATGGAGACCACATAAAGCATTTAGTCCCAGAATGATAAAAACTGGACCAACTCCAGCAGTTCGTCAAGCATTTGAAAGACCAGTTAGAGCAGTAAGTAAAATCTTCAATAAAGAAGATATTCAGTCTTCAAAAATGAAGACTTTCAAAAAGTTCTTAGAAGAAGCAACAATAATTCGTGAAGGAAGACATTTCTCATCTAAAGATGAGTTAATGAAGCATCACGGAGGAAAACTCCCAGATGGAACCTTCATTAAAAATAGAGGAACTAAAGAAGCACCCAGGTATGGACTTGCTTCAGTTCAAGCTAGAGAAAAGCATAAACAAGACCGTGAAGAAAGAACTAAAAAGGCAACAGGACAACTAACACCAAGAGAAAAAGCAAAGGTTGAATCTAAACATAGATTATCAGCAAAGCGTCGTGGAGAAGTTCATCACGCAACTGAGATAGAAACTTCTGGTAAAGAAATGAAGGATATGTCTCCTGGTGATGTATTAAGATATAAGAAAAAGCAAGCAAAAGATAAGAGGTATCACGGTAATGACCCCAAAAACCTAGTTGTTGCAAATAAAGGTCCAGTCTCAAAGTTTAAACCACAACAACCAGGATTTCATCACGGCAAGTTTCACGCATTTGAAAGAGGTAATCGCAAAAAACTAGAAGATATTGGCAATGTCATTACTCCTATGAGAGCTTTCACTACTCTTGTGAATAAAGCAAGAAGAAAGACTAGAAGAGGTGAAGATTGAGAAAAGAAAAGGGAATAAATAAATAAAAGAAAACCCTGTAAGTAAATGAAAACCTTTAGAGAGTTCCTAGAAGAAGCATACCTCGTTGAGATGCGTAAAGAGGATAAAGTTAAAGGAGAAACGAAAACTCCTCTCCACGTAACCACAACTTCAGGTAGAGTCGTGAAAAAACCTGAAGGCGGACTAGAAGTTAAGAAATCAACAAGAAAATCTCTATCACTTAGAGCATCAACTGGTAGAATGAAGCAGGGGATGATTGATAGAGAAACACAACCATATGCTACTAGAATGCCCGGTGCTGCTAGACACGCACAAGGTGGTGGAGGTTCTGGAGCAGCAGCACCTGGAAGATTGAGAGGTGTTGGAAAACTAGAAAAGCAAAAAATGGAGAAAACCCCAGAAGGAGAAAGAGTAAGACCATTTAGTGCTGGTCCATCACCAGCACAAAAGGTTGCATTGAGAAGAGCACAACGAGCACGTTCAACTGGTGGCGGACAAAGATGAAATCTTTTCAAAAATTTCTAGAAGAAGCATATTTCATACTAGAAAAGAAAAGACAGTATGATGACTCGCACGGATTTGATAGGTCAAAGCATCCTGACCTAGAGATTGATTATGACCGTCCAAGAGGCAAGGACCAAAATCAAAACATCAGAGGTTATACAAGAATTCATCATAAACCAAGTGGCATAACGTATGATATAAATCACGATAAGAGACATAGCTCTGATGATGAAAATGAGCATATGTATGATGCCAAATTAGGTGGCAAGGCAAGAAAGGCACACGGGCATAAACCAGAGCATAATATCCGTTGGGACCACTCCAAACCTTGGAGAGAAAGAGATAAGATGAGCAAAGGTGAAAAAATAAAAACTGCCAGAGATGCAAAAAGAGTCTGGGATAAGCACGTCCAACATAGAATTCCTAGTGGGCATCTGGTATCTAATGAACCAGAAGAGAACTCAAGTGATAATAGAAGAAACCCCGATAAAAATACAAGGGCATCAATTTATAAGAAATCTGGATTTGGAAAAGTAAATCGTTGGGGAGTTCAGTACTCAACAAAGATTGGAAATAAATTACACCCAGTTCACGATGATGAAGACGAGGATTGATAAGTGAAAACGTATCAAAAAGTTATAGCAGAAACAAAGAAGTACTGGTCTGAATATAAGAAGAAAAGCACACAAGAACTCTTTGAAAAGACTTATAATCGTTGTGTGAAAGAAGAGATTGAAGAACTAGAAGAAAGTTCAACAGGTGAAAGAAGTGGAAGAAGAACCAGGGGTAAAGTAACTCTTGCCCGTGGTCGTGGTGCCGATATGGATAGAAGTGAAAGAAGCACTGCTGCAATCGCAAAGAAAGCAGGATTGAAGGGAACTGGTAAGTATTCCACCAAGGACTTGAGAACTAAAGCAAAGGATTACACAACTAATGATAGTGAAGACGATGAGGATGATTATGGTAGCACAGAGCAAGACCATTACATTCGCACACACTCTTCTGCAAGAAAAGCAGCAAAGGGAGAACAACTGATTAAGAAGTTCAAACGAGCAGGAACAACTTTAAGTGGTTGGAATAAGTTAAAATCTGCTCCATCAAGTGAAAGTGTAAGAAGAGTGAGAGACTTGAAAAATCAAATGACTAAAGCGGGTGCTAATAAACGTGGAAAAGTTCATACCGTTGATATTATGCATCGTGATAGTGGTGTTGGTAAGGGAGACCCAGATAGACAAATGGAAAGAGGTAGAAACTTTATCAAGGCAGTAAAAGATACTCCAAAACATCTAAAGGCAGCAGGAGCAAAGAAAGGTGATACTGTGACGGGAAAACCAACTGCTGTGATGCCGGGTGAAGATAGAAAAACTGGTGAAAATAAGAGAGCGAAACTTTATAAGAAAGCATTCGGCAAAAAGAGTACTGAAAAGTCCGCAAAAACTGGATTGATGGTTGGTAAAGTTGATGAAGATTACATCAAAGAAATGATGACCACACAAAGTGTTCCTGGAAAAGCAGGATTTAGCACTGATGCTGATGATATGGGTCCAGTTGCTGGAAGAAGTCCTAAAATGTTTTTTCTAGCAAGAAATTTTGTAAAAAAATATGGTAAGAAGGGACCAACCTCACAGAAAAAATGGTTAGATAAATGACCAATTTCTGAACTGTCCCCAAGACCCCGCAAGGGGTCTTTTTTTGTGCTATACTACTTGAAACACACGAATCTTATGGAACTTACAGTTGTAGCAATCAAACGTGAAGATGGTTTGTATCACTTTGACCATCCTCATAATGATACAGTCGAAGAACTTCTTTTGAATGGAACTGAAGAAGCAATTGATGAGCATTGCTACTTCAAGACTGGAAAGTATCCGATTGAAGGTGATGAAGTTGAGATTTCTCTCTTCCTTGAAGAACCTGCTGATTATGATACTCTTCTGGTGAAAGAAGTATCCGATGAAGAAGGCACGACTTATACTGATACGACGATGTGTCTTCCTGTTTGGTTGTGCCCTTGGTTGCAGGGATACTTTGGTGAAGTTCCTGATGAGATTTACATCAAAGTGCGTCCAATTAACAAAGGTCTTGAATCATTCGTGAAAGCAACTGGTATGAAGGGGTTTCTCAATAAATAAAAGTAAAAATGAAAACCTTTCAAGAGTTTCTCTTTGAAGAAGAGAAAGCATCTAAAGCAGTTGCAAAATATCAAAATGAACCAAAAGGAAGTGAAAAGTGTTCTAACTGCAATATGTGGAGAGAACCAAATGCTTGCACCTCTGTGAAAGGTAAAATTTCTCCCGATGGTTGGTGTAAATGGTATGCTAGAGATAGAAAAAATAAATAAATAAAAGAAAAAGTAGTCAAATGAAACCAACACCAAGAGAATTGCAGGAAACTTATAAAATCTACGAGAGTGTTGTAGAG
>JBIPMW010000034.1:0-12744 GCA_044376455.1 Crocinitomicaceae bacterium
CCGCATCATCATGGACGACATTATCAAAAAGAATGTTGAACTCGGAAACTGGGAACAAGTGGCAAGCCACATTCAACAAGAGATTTTCGATAAACCGCATGAGTATTTCAATCTTGAAAAAATTAGAAAAGCTGCCAAAATTGACAGAAAGGTTTCCATCCGTGAAGTGGTAGAAAAAATCTTTGGTATTATCCCCAAATTCAAGTCCAAAGACGAACTGCTAGAGGAAGAGTTCGACAAGTTTATTTCTATTTACCCACCTGAGGAAGATGTTAACTTGAGAGCCTTGAAATATTTTTTTAAAGCCTATATCGTTGACCAAGACATCCGGAAAATCATTGAAACCAAAGATTTCCATGCCTTGCAAACACATCCTACGCTTACCATTTCACAATTCAAGGCAGTTGCCAATAAGTACAGGGAAGTGATACCTGTTTACATTAAAGATTACATCAATTTAGAGCGGTTCGCTGCTTAACAAAAGGAGTATATGTTAGATACACAAACTAAAAGACGAATAGACGATTGCCGAGATATTTTGGTGGGCAAACTGCCAGACCCAAAAGCACAGATTGAGCAAATTACCATTGGCTTGATTTACAAGTTCATGGATGATATGGACAAAGAAGCTGTTGAATTGGGAGGTCAAGCTAAATTCTTTTCTGATTACAAAGTGCCTGACCCTGAATTTCCAAATGACAGAAGTAAAGACAAAGTCATTGAGTTTAGCAAATACGCTTGGGATAAGCTTATGCACCCGAAAGTTACAGCTTCGGAAATGCTCACACTTTATTCTGAAGCCATTGAGGGAATGGAGAAAAATCCAAACATTCCACAACTGTTTCGGGATATTTTCAATAACGCTTATTTGCCTTACCGTGACCCTGAAACATTAAAACTGTTTCTGAAAACAATTGGTGAGTTTGAATATACCCATAGTGAAAAGTTGGGTGATGCGTTTGAATACTTGCTTTCAGTTATGGGTTCACAAGGTGATGCAGGGCAGTTCAGAACGCCAAGACACATCATTGATTTTTTGGTTTCTATAGTTGATCCTGATAAAAATGAAACAATTTTAGATCCTTCATGTGGCACTGCTGGATTTTTAATTTCTGCGTACAAGCATATCTTGCTAAAGCATTCTAAAGACAATAAGAATCAACAATCTATTTTTGACTTCAACAAATCGGACAAGAAGCTATTTAACAACATAGGAGATTCTCTCACTCCTGATGATAGAAAAAAACTAATTCAAAATTTTGCGGGTTATGATATAAGCCCTGATATGGTTCGCCTTAGTTTGGTAAACTTATATTTACATGGGTTTAACACTCCAAACATTCACGAATACGACACTTTAAGTAGTGAGGATCGTTGGAACGAAACCTTTGATGTTGTTTTAGCTAATCCGCCTTTTATGACTCCTAAAGGAGGCATAAGACCTCATAAAAAATTCACTATTCAAGCAAACAAATCAGAAATTCTATTTCTAGATTATATAATTGAACACCTTACTGGTTCAAAAAAAGCAGGAATTGTAATACCCGAAGGTGTTCTTCATAACAATTACTCATCTTACAAATCGTTACGGGAAAAGTTAATTAAAGACAATTTACTTTATGCTGTTGTTGAATTGCCGCATGGTGTGTTTAAGCCATATGCTAGTGTAAAAACACACATATTGTTTATTGATTCTGCTGTCAGTAAGAATAAACAGGATATACTCTTCATTAGAATATTTGATGATGGTTATACACAAACCGGAGCAAGAAGACCGATTGAAAAAAATGATTTAAATGAAGCCAGTAAAATTTTGATGAACTACAAAATAGGGTCACCGTACTCTAGCACCTTGATAGAAAACCATACAGTTAGCAAAAATGAAATTTTAGAAGACAAGTACATTAGTCTTATTGGCAGGAGGTATAGAGCTGTTCATTATGCAAACTCATCAAACTATCCAAAAATAAAACTAACAAAAGATTTGATTCGAATTTTCAAAGGAGATACGGGAGCACAAAGTACCGAGGAAGGTGATTATCCATTTGTAGTTACAGCTGAGGAATTTAAAACGTCAAAAGATTACTCTTTTGACTGTAAAGCAATATGCGTACCTATAGTTTCTTCTACTGGCCACGGTCACGCTAGCGTTAGAAGGCTTCATTACATTGAAGGTAAATTTGCTTTGGCAAATATTATGTGTGGGATTGAGGTTATTGATGAAACAAAATTAAATCCCAAATACTTGTATTTTATTCTTACAGCAATGAAAGAAGAAGTAATTGCATCACTAATGACAGGTACATCTAATGTTTCTCTAGATAAAGATGATTTGCATGACCTAGAAATTCCATGCCCTCCAATTGAAATCCAAAACAAAATAGTTTCGAAACAAGAAGTATTGGAATTAGAAATCTCTGCAATGAAACAAAAAATAAATGAAATGAATGACAAACTGATAAAAGATGGTAAATCAATTTGGAATTAAATTCTTCAAATAATGAGACTTTTTAACGAAAATAAAAAATCAAAATGTGGCCAGTAATTATTGGTGCAGGTGCCGTTGCTCTTATTCTTAAAACACTTTTTGATGACGAGGAGCAATCAAAAAAAGATATTAAGAAACGTATCTTTATCAGTTTTGCGATAGAAGACGAGCAATATAGAGATTTTTTGGTGGCACAAGCAAAAAACGAGCGTTCACCTTTCACTTTTGTTGATATGTCGGTAAAACAACCTTGGGATGAAAAAATCTGGAAACAAAAGTGCCGAACTAAAATCAAATCTTGTGACGGAATGATTGTTCTTTTGAGCAAAAACACATGGCACTCTAGCGGTGCAAGGTGGGAAATAAAATGTGCCAAGGAAGAAGGAATTCCAGTTATTGGTATGCACATCAAAAAGAACGATCAAGGCTCTATACCTCCTGAACTGAAAGGAAAAAAGGTAATTACTTGGTCATGGGACAACTTAGCAAACGTGATTAAAAAAATATAATATGGGAATTTATAGTAGTACATACTTGAAAAACTTGGCAAGCTCGAAGCAGAAATTATTTGAAACTAAAATGTTCAGTGCTCGAAACGTACCAGTATCAACAAAATTTGATATATTTTTATCTCATAGCTTTTTAGATAGAGAAGAAGTGAAAGGACTCTATCAAGAATTAACAGATTTTGGTTACTCTGTATATGTTGATTGGATTGTTGACCCACAACTTGATAGAACTAATGTTACCAAGGAATCAGCGACTCTTGTTAGAAACCGAATGAAAAACTCCAAAACGCTTCTACTTGCAATTTCTACAAACGCTACATTGTCTAAATGGATACCTTGGGAATTAGGCTACGTTGATGGAAATACAAATAAGTGTGCTATAATTCCAGTATCCAAAGATAGCACTCCGCCTAAATCTTTTAAGGGCACTGAATATTTGGTACTTTACCCTTTTATAAAAAAATTACCACTGAAAGACACTAATGAAAATAAATTATGGGTAATCGAAAGTGAATTTTCTTATTCTCAATTCGATTCATGGCTAAGTACAGGGTTAATTCTAGAGAATCTTAACGTAAATATTTTTAACATATGAGAAAAGCACTAGTCGTAGGAATTAACAACTATCCCAATGCGGAACTATATGGTTGTATAAATGATGCAGCCGCTTTCGGGAATACATTAGAAACTAATGGTGATGGCTCACCAAATTTTGATGTTCGTCTTCTTACAGATGTACAAACAAAAGGCGAATTAAAAGGACACATCAAAGATTTGTTCGCAGGTGATTGTGAAACTGCTCTATTTTACTTTTCAGGGCATGGATTCTTCGATGAAACAGGTGGTGGAATTATAGTAACACCCGATTTCACAGCAAATGACGAAGGAATATCAATGGACGATATTCTACACATTGCCAATGAGTCAAAGGCTCAAAATAGAGTAATCATTTTAGACTGTTGCCATTCAGGTTCTTTTGGAAATCCAAAAATAACAGGTGGTAAAAATGCACAGATTGGAGAAGGAGTTTCAATATTAACCGCTAGTAAAGCAGATGAAGCATCAGTTGAAATTAATGGGCATGGCGTTTTTACAAATCTTCTTTTAGACGCAATGCAAGGCGGAGCAGCAGACTTGAGAGGTCATATTACACCAGGAAGTATTTATTCATATATCGACCAAGCACTTGGTCCTTGGGACCAACGACCAGTTTTTAAAACAAATATCACAAGGTTTACATCCTTAAGAACAGTAGCTGCACAAGTTGCACCTGAAATTTTAAGGAAGTTAAATCAATATTTTTCTTCCCCTGAAGAACGCTTTCCACTTGATCCTTCTTTTGAATTCACAAACGACCCTTCGATAGAACACGAATTTGTTGAACCACATGCAGACGAGAAAAATGTCTCTATTTTCAAAGACTTACAAAAGTTGGCTAGTGTTGGTTTAGTAGTTCCAGTTGATGAGCAGCATATGTATTTTGCTGCCATGCATTCGAAAAGTTGCAGATTAACAGCCTTGGGATACCATTATTGGAGACTTGTAAAAGACAAAAGAATTTAACCATTAAACAAAGAAATTATGGCAGACAAAAAAGTAATATTCATTGCCTTTGCAATTGAAGACGAAAGACAAAGAGACTTTTTAAAAGGTCAATCATTAAACACTAAATCACCATTTGAATATATCGACATGTCGGTTAAAGAACCATATGACAAAGACTGGAAAGATAGAGTGAGAACGAGAATAAAGCGCTCAGATGGTGTGATAGTATTGGTAAGTAAGAACTCCTTAAAATCTAGCGGTCAAAAATGGGAAATCCAATGTGCTAGAGAAGAAGGAAAGAAAATTAGAGGAATTTGGGCATACTCAGACGACCGAACTGACTTAGAAGGTGTTTACACAAGAGTTTGGACTTGGGACAATATTAAGGACTTTATTGATTCACTATAATGCTAACCCTTCACAGCCACACACATTGCCAAGCCTCACCAGTCAACGCTCAAGCCCAAGCTTGGCAAAGAGTGTGTCTGTTCCAACGCTCGACCAAAACGACCGACAAACAAGCGGACGAAAAAGAAGCACGATTGCCTAACATGCGTTTGGCGTCATGCGGGGTTCAGTGGTTAAATTCAAGTTCAGTTTTTCAATTGGAGTTTTGTGGTAGGTTGACAGTTTTGCCCTCCGAAATCCCGCACGAACGCCAAGCGCAGAACCGTTAGCACTCACCCTAAAAGACCGACACGACAGAAAATGAACGAAAAGAAAATGAGATACGAAAAGCCAACGCTTCGGCAAAATCAAAAGAGCTGCAACCCAACGCACAAAGCCAACGCATTGCAGCACATTTGCTTTTGCCCCAACCGCACAACCTTACATTCGACAATCTTAAACTAATTCTGAGAAATAAATGTCAGGAACAAAAAAAGAAAGCCATTGGATTCCCTTAGCCGACCTTATGACGGTTCTAATGGTAATTTTTCTGTTTATGTCTATTTCTTATATGGCATTAATGGAAAAACGACAAAAGGAACAAAATCAAATATTCAAGGACTATGAAGAATCAAAAGTGGCATTATACAACGAATTAAACGAAGCTTTTAAAAACGATTTTGCAAAATGGAATCTAAAACTTGACAACGACTTGTCAATAAAATTTACAAATCCACAAGTTTTGTTTGATGAAGGAAAATCAGATGTTACTCCTACATTCCAAAATATTTTAAGAGAGTTTCTGCCTAAATATTTAAGGGTTGTTTTACAAGATAAATACAAAGACAAAATTGCAGAAATCCGTATCGAAGGACACACAAACACTAAGCCCATTAACAAAACAAGCGACCCCTACATTGACAATATGGAGTTGTCACAAAACAGAGCAAGAAATGTTTTAGGTTTTCTTAGACAACAGGATTGTTTTATAAATCTTGAAACAAATAAAAAAGACAGGTTACAATATTGGCTGACAGCCAATGGTCTTTCATACGGACGAACCGTAGATAAAGATTTTAAAATTGCATTTGGTGGCAACCAACCAATTGACAATGACAAATCAAGACGAGTTGAATTTAGAATTGTTACAACTAGCGAAGCCATTATTAACGAAGCACTTAAAAACATTGACCAGAAATGAACATAGTTGAAATATTTATTGCCATAGCATTGTTTTCATATTTAATTTATGGAATCTATGTACTCAATATTGCAAAGAAAAACTACAGTAAAGTAAACCTAAACGACCTGGATTTAATTCCTTCAATGTTTACTACAATCGGTATTTTAGGGACATTTGGGGGTATTGCTTATGGCTTATGGTTCTTTAATCCTGAAGACATTGAAAAAAGTATTCCTACATTATTGCAAGGATTAAAAACAGCATTTTTTGCATCTATAGCTGGAATAGCACTTTCAATTATCTTCTCAAAGCGAATATCGTTTGTAAAAAATAAAAATGAAAAAGGAGTTTTAAGCGATGAAACAAAAGCCATAAACAAACTAATCGAAGCAATTGAAGAATTAAGAAATGATTTCTCTACTATTGATGAAAATGGAAATAAAATCAAAGCAGGAAATGTGTTTCGTGACATCTATAAAGAATCAACAAAACAATCTAATGCACTGCAAACTTTTTCAAGTGATTTGGCATTAACTATTTCCGCAGGATTTGAAGAAATCTTAAATAATCCAACAGAAGGAGTAGTTGCAGAATTAAAATTAGTAAAAGCTGAAATCGAAAGTCTAGGAAAGAAATTGCAAGACCCTGCTACTGATATGACGCAAAATATTGTAAAAGAATTGCAGGAATCAATGGGTAAAATGATTGAAGAGTTTAAAACTTCAATGAGTGGCGATACAAAAAATGAAATGGAACATTTGGCAAAACTTCTTGGACAAGCAGGCGGTTCGCTAACCGACTTTCCAATGAAATTACAAAATATGACAGATAACCTAAATGAAAATTTCAGGGGATTACAGGATGTTGTAAAACAAATCTCTCAACAAACTCTTTCTCAATCAGAAGATTCAACTAATGCAATGAAAAAGCAGGTTGAAGAAATGAGTGAAATTTTAAGAAGTAAAGTAGGTGATTTACAAACTGGTCAACAATCATTATTAACGGAACAATCTAAAAATTTACAGGTTTCAGAGAATTTATTGAGTGCATTCAATACAAGTATTGAAAATATGAATGGTTTATCTGTTGGCGTAGCACAGAGTATAAGTAATTTAAATGAAGCTCAAGCAGCATTAGCAACTACAATTTCAAATTTCAGAAACGCTTCACAAGAAATCAATACATCATCTAGCAAATTTGGAGAATCTCAATTATTATTCTCAAAGCACTCAAATGAGTTCTTGCAAAACAATTCCAGTACTATTGATGAGATTCAAAAATCCTTAGTAAAAGCCAAAGATGTTTCGGCAGATTACGCACAAAAATTTGAAATAATTGAAAAAGGTTTACAAGATATTTTTGCGAAAATCACAGTTGGACTTAAAGATTATCAGGAAACAGTAAGTGGAAGTCTTGAAACATATTTAGGCAAATACACGGAAGCATTGACTAAAACAGCTGAATCACTTGCAGGAGCCTCATCCAAACAAGAAGATATTTTAGAAGAACTAACAGAGCAACTTAGTAAACTAAACGCAAGAAGAAATTAGTATGACTACAACTCAAGACATACTACAATTTCACTTTTCACCGACAACTCTAAAGCAGTCGGCTCAAAAGATTATTCCAATAACACTGAGTTCTCTTAACGAACTTAGAATTGACAAGCTACATAAAATCACAGAAGAAGTTGGAGCCAATTCCTTTTCATTTTCGGGAAACAATCTTATTCCACAAGTTTTTAGAAAATTCAAAAGTTCAATCAATGATGAAAACAGTCTTTTAGAACGAAGAGAATTAAGAACATTAACCTATTCTTTAACCTATTCTGAACGAAACTTACAAACGATTTTTAGTACTGAAAATGAACTCAAAATTGCTTTGGAAGCTATGGAAGCCAATTGGCGTGATTCCTTTTTATCGGGCTTGATAGATTGTCTTTTAAGCAATTGGGAAACTAAACATCAAAAGTCATTAGAGCAATTGGAACAATTCATTGCAAAAAAATTAGATAACTACACAGGAAATAGAAGCACATTAAATTCTTTTAAAAGCAATAAGCGTTACTTCAATACTAAAAATGGTGACTTGATATTAGGCGACACAATAGCCAAACTAAACAGACCAATTCAAGAAGCAACAAAAATATTAGGTGTGCCAGAATCTTGGATTTCTTATTCTTATTTTTCAAGAGTAATAGTTACCTACTACGAAAGGAACAAAGCGAATATTCTTAATGAAATAGATAATTTGAACGAAGTTCTATTGAGAAATAATAGTTCAATCACAAGTAAAAGATTAGTCAGTAAAATGATTATACAAGCAAATCAACCTGCATTTGCAACGTTACAAGATAGAATTAAAAAAATTGCATTCAATCAAATTGGTGACCCAAATAATATATCAAATTGGACAGCTTTTGAAACTGCAACAGAAATTGAAAAAGCAGAAATAATTCAAGGGCGAAATATTCTCAACGAATGGATTACACGACAGTTTATAAATGTATTTTTCAATGTTTGTATAAATGATGACAGGAGAAAACATTTTTGGTTGAAATATGTGTCAAATATCACATCATTCAAAGTTTACGGACCATCTTTTACAAAAAGCATTTTAAAGAGAGATGAGAGAATCGCTGAATATATTGATGCAAGGTTTGAAACCGTTTACAGCAATAAAGATGCCTCTGCATTTATATTATACATTGGCGATTATACAATAATAGAATTTAGCAATGATGGATATGCTTGTTGTGCATATAAAATAAATAGTTCAAAAAGGCCAGCATTAAATCAAAAATTGAACAGTGTAGATGATTTAAGAAATAGCTCATTACCATTAGCAATACAAAGTGATTCAAACTATTATTACACAAGTGACGAAGGACGTTTATTCCATAATTCAAACTGGGAATCAAAATTCAATCATTGGCTAAAAGAAAAAGTTCTCAAATGATTTTAAAATATACAAACGACAATAAGATTTTTTCATTTTACTTTCTCAATGAAGCAGGGAATAAAATTCCTGTTTCAAATTGGGACGAACTTCAATTAGAATTTTTATCTCAGCTTGCTATTTTAAATGAATTACAAGATAATGGTTTAGCTGATTATATGGAATATTCTTGTGAAGTTGAAAGTTTAGAAATCCTAAAGTTAAGCGATATTGACAAACAGATTTTAGATTTACCTAATAGTTATCAGTATGAAATATTTATAGAATCTGACGGAGTACTTTCCCAAAATACTTTTAAATTCAAATACGGTTTTTATGATTTTAGTCCTAATGGCACAAGACTAAACACAAAGAGAAAAGGAGCAGTTATATATGTTGACGATACACAGTATCTATTATCTGAAAATCAATACAAAATTTGTGAAGCAATTGAAGATTTCAATAATTTGATTGATTCCGATAAAGGAAATATTATAAACCTTAAAAAACTATCGGAATTAAGAACGCTTTCCAATGAAAGCGGTTTGACATTAGAGCATTTTTTGAATAATCAAGAATTATTTATTCCTGAAAAAATTAAATTATATATTGACTTCAATAATGGTTTTCTTGAAATATTTCCAACTGTCGATATTGCTAACTCAGTTGGATTTACCAGCACTTTTGACAGATTGCCAACTGTGAGAGATATTTATCCAATCTCAGGCAATAATGGTGAAACGACAAGAGTAATAATTTCAGAAAACCAAAAATTAGAATTAAAAAAGATAAAAAGTAACAGGAAAATTTCAGACCGTGAATCAATACAAGAAATAATCGAACATCCTGAATTATTTTTCAATGATGATGAAGTTGATTTCACAGTTTTTTATAGCGACAGAGTTAAAGAAATTGGGGTTTATAGTCCAAAGTTTTATCCATTTGCAAGCCCATATAAATCACAATGGATACCGGGTATTGTGGTTAAGGACAAAGTCCACGGAGAGAAAAGAATCTATTTTAAATCGCAAGAAAGACTTTCTGATTTTATAGAACAAAAGGAAAAAGCAGTAAAGGAAAAGAAACAAACTGTTCAATGGGAAGAAACAGAAATTCCTATTGAAGATGCAGAGAAATTTATAAAAACTGCTAAAAAACAATTTGAAAATCCCAACAAACCTGTTAAGCAAGAAAAGAAAACAGACCACGAAGTACTTATTATAAAAGAAAATGCAGAGCTAACAGAGTTTAGCAATGGCAATGAATTACCTGAAAATTTAAAGCATAACTTTTACGAAATATCCAATTTAGACAGCGATATAAGCTTAATGGAGCATCAAAAGGAAGGTATTTCTTGGTTACAATCGTTATTCAAAGAAAATTTCGCAGGGGGGTTACTTGCTGATGATATGGGACTTGGTAAAACATTACAATTACTATATTTTATTGAATGGCACAGTCAACATTGTAGTGAAAATAAACCATATTTAATTGTTGCACCAGTAAGTTTACTTGAGAATTGGGAAAACGAATATCAGAAGTTTTTCACTCCGCAAAATTTGCCATTACTCAAACTATATGGTTCTGTTTCATTAACCAAGGAAAACAATCATATCCAAAACCAACAAGATGCGAAGCGACTTCAAACAAAACAAATTATTCTAACCAATTATGAAACTGTAAGGTCATATCAAATTAGTTTAGGACTTGTTGATTTTTCGGTAATAGCCCTCGATGAAGCACAAAAAATAAAAACGCCAGGAACTCAAATAACCAATGCAAGCAAGGCATTAAAAGCAGATTTTAAAATTGCAATGACAGGAACACCAGTCGAAAATACATTAGTAGATATTTGGTGCTTGATGGATTTTGCAGTTCCAGGTCTCTTAGGAAATGCAAAAGATTTTGCAAAAGAATACCAAAAACCATTAAGCGATGAAGGTACTGACATCAAAGCACTAACAGAACAACTTCGCAATAACATTGGTGTATTTATCAAAAGAAGATTGAAAAGTGATGTAGCAAAGGATTTACCAAATAAACACGATAATGCTAATTCAAGAATTAAAAAAGTAATGCCAACTATTCAATTAGACCGATACAAACAGGAAATTGAAATGGCGAATGATTCAGAATTAGAAGGTGTTGAAAAAAGAAATCAAAAATTAAAATCGCTTTGGGCAGTCCGAGACATTTCAGACCATCCGTTTCTATTGGAAAGTCAAATTTTGAATTTTACAAGCGAAGAACTTATTTCTAGTTCTTCAAAATTACAAACGACTATAGGTATTTTAGCTGATATAAAATCTAAAGACGAAAAAGCTATAATATTTGCAGACAGAAGAGAAACACAAAAAGTGCTGCAAAAAATTGTGTACGATACTTTTGGCATTTTTACAAGCATTATAAATGGCGACACACCGACAACAAAGCAACTTGAAGGCAAATCAAAATTAAGCAGACAGCAAACAATTGACCGTTTTCAATCCGAAGAAGGATTTAATGTAATCATTATGTCGCCAATTGCAGCTGGTGTTGGATTGAACGTAACAAAAGCAAACCATATCATCCATTATACAAGACATTGGAATCCTGCAAAAGAAGAACAAGCAACAGACCGAGCATACAGAATAGGACAACAAAAGGATGTTTTTGTGTATTACCCAATGGCTGTTTTTCCAGAAGAAATGCAAGACGAAAGCGGTAACAGATTAAAATCTTTTGATGAAATTCTTGATACATTACTAAACAATAAAAAAGCACTAGCAAGTAATACACTCTTCCCGACAGAACAAGCAGAAATTACACCTGACGAACTATTTGGTAACATATTTGGGACAAAAACCGAAACTAAATCAAAGTCATTGTCTTTGCTGGACATAGACAGATTGAATCCTAATTTATTTGAAGCAAGTATTGCAGCTCTTTATAAAAAACAAGGGTTTGAAATTTACTTAACACCATACTCCAACGACAAAGGTGTTGATGTTGTTGTTCTCAAAAATGGAGAGAACTATCTTATTCAAGTTAAACAGACAAAGTCATTGGTTGGAAATGAAGCAATACAGGAAATTTGTACAGCTAAAAATTATTATGAGAACAAGTTTAATGAGCAATTCAATTTATTGACCGTGACAAACAATGACTATAGTTCATCAGCAAAAATATTAGCTAAGACCAACGACATTCAATTATTTAATCGTAATCATTTGGAAAACCTTATAAATACAAACGACATAACAATACAGGAAATTAACAAAATCGAATCTCAACGAATGACACGAGTATAGCCAACGCATTTGGTGGCACATTTGCAGTTTTTCCAACCGCACAAAGCCAAGCAAAAAACAGCAAAAGAGCCACCAAGCCAACGCACCCTAAACAGACACGAAATGACAGCGAACAACCACGACAGAAAAGAAGGGCGAAGTGCTAACAGCGGTTTTGCAAAAAAGCGGGTTCAGTGGTTAATTGAACATTCTACCTCGCATCAACTTTTGTGGTATGTTGACAGTTTTGTTCTCCGAAATCCGCTTCTTCGCAAAGCCGCAAAACGTTAGCAGTAAGCCTAAAGCAGACTCAGAAATCTAACGCAATTTTAAGACAATTTTTGACTTAAACTTGCACCATGAAAACAACATATAAACGATTAAATAAATACGACAGATTTGAGATTGAAAAGCTCTTAGCCATTG
>JBIPMW010000197.1:0-3618 GCA_044376455.1 Crocinitomicaceae bacterium
GCAGAGAACTCGGGATCAATCGTGTTTACAAATTAGTCGACACTTGTGCAGCTGAATTTGAAGCACAAACACCTTATTATTATTCAACATTTGAATACGAGAACGAAAGTGTTGTTACTGATCGTCCAAAAGTAGTTGTTTTAGGTTCGGGCCCTAACCGCATCGGTCAAGGAATTGAATTTGATTATTCTTGCGTGCATGGTGTCTTGGCAGCCAAAGAATGTGGCTACGAAACCATCATGATCAATTGTAACCCTGAAACCGTTTCTACAGACTTCGATACTGCCGACAAACTTTATTTTGAGCCTGTTTTCTGGGAGCACATTTACGACATTATTCAACACGAAAAACCAATTGGTGTTATTGTTCAGTTAGGTGGTCAAACTGCCCTCAAGCTAGCTGAAAAATTAAGCCGTTATGGCATTCCAATTCTAGGCACGAGCTACGAAGCACTTGACTTAGCCGAAGATCGCGGACGCTTTTCTAAATTACTCGAAAAAAACAACGTTCCTTTCCCTCAATATGGCGTGGTTGAGAGCGCCGAACAAGCGCTAGAACTCGCTGATGACCTCGGCTTTCCATTGCTTGTGAGACCTTCTTACGTACTTGGTGGCCAAAAAATGAAAATTGTCATCAATAAAGAAGAACTCGAGCACCACGTTGTAGACATCATCAACGAAATGGGAAGCAATCAAATTTTGCTCGACCACTTCTTAGGTGGTGCCATTGAAGCAGAGGCTGACGCCATTTGCGACGGTGAAAACGTGTACATCATCGGCATTATGCAGCACATCGAGCCTGCCGGAATACACTCTGGTGACTCCTACGCAGTATTGCCGCCGTACAACCTCGGTGATTTTGTCATGACGCAAATCGAAGACATCACGAAAAAAATTGCCATCGAACTCAAAACAGTTGGATTGCTCAATATCCAGTTTGCCATCAAAGACGACAAAGTATACGTGATTGAAGCCAATCCGCGCGCCTCTAGAACGGTGCCATTTATTGCCAAAGCCTACGACGAGCCTTACGTCAATTATGCGACAAAAGTGATGTTAGGCCACAATAAAGTCACTGATTTTGACTTCCAGCCTCGCAAAGAAGGCTATGCCATCAAAATCCCGGTTTTCTCCTACGAGAAGTTTCCAGACGTGAAAAAAGAATTGGGTCCGGAAATGAAGTCTACGGGTGAGGCTATTCGTTTCATCAAAGACCTCAAAGATCCATTCTTTACTAAAGTTTACGCCGAAAGAAACATGCATTTATCGCGCTAAGTTTTAAGCAACTTTCTTTTCAAAAGGGCATTCAATTTATTATATTTGTTGGATGCAGCGACTCGAAGATATCACAGCTCCAATTCAGCAAGAATTGCAAGATTTTGAAAAGCATTTTCAAAGTACCATGCATTCTGATGTCGCGCTCCTTGACAAAGTCACCAATTACATTGTCAAGCGAAAAGGCAAGCAAATGCGTCCTATGTTTGTTTTTCTAAGTGCTAAAATGCTCGGAGAAATTGGCCCTGCTACTTTTGATGCAACAACCCTCGTCGAGTTATTGCATACGGCCACGCTTGTCCACGACGACGTAGTTGACGACGCTTCAGAGCGCAGGGGCTTTTTCTCCGTCAATGCACTTTGGAAAAATAAAATAGCAGTACTTGTCGGCGATTACATGTTATCTAGAATTTTGCTGCTTTCTATCGAAAAACGCAATCTCGATCTTTTAGAAATTGTGGCCCGCGCTGTCCAAGAAATGTCCGAAGGCGAATTGCTTCAAATAGAAAAAGCGCGCCACCTCGACATCACCGAAGAAATCTACTACGAGGTCATTCGTAAAAAAACAGCGTCGCTTATAGCCACATGTTGTGAAGCGGGGGCACTCAGTGTCGGCGCAACCGAACAAAGAGCCAATATGCGTCGTTTTGGAGAACTCATTGGTTTGGCATTTCAAGTCAAGGACGATATCTTTGATTATGGTACGGGGGAGCAAATAGGCAAGCCTACAGGCATCGATATCCGTGAGCAAAAAATGACGCTACCACTCATTTATGCCTTGCAAAATGCACCTGCTACCATTCAAAAAGAGCTCAAGTACATCATCAAAAACAAATTTGACGACAGTAAAAGTGTCCAACGTGCCATTCAACTTGTTTGGGAATCTGGTGGGGTGCAGTATGCACAGAAAAGAATGGAGGCCTTGGCACAAGAAGCCATCCAATTATTAGATGCTTACCCCAACAATGCTGCTAAAGCTTCGTTACTTGCACTAGTTACCTATACCATGACACGCGAAAAATAACTTTATGAAACAACTTCAAATTCTCTTTTTTGTTGGCACTTTAAGTATGCTTTTTGTGGCTTGTTCAGATGGTACAGAACCGCAAAAAATAGCAGCTCCTAAAAAAGAAAAATTAGTGGACCTCAAAGACGGGCACTACACAGAGTGGTACCCTGGTCGCAAACAAATCAAATATCAAGGTCAGCTCAATCAGGCAGGTAATCGAGAAGGTAAATGGGATTTCTTTTCAGAAACAGGAAATCTGCAGTCTTTCACCATGTACATTGATGGCAAGAAAGAAGGCCACTCCTTGGTCAAATATCCAAATGGAAAAGTCCATTATTACGGCACCTATCAAAATGATCAAATGGTGGGTGAATGGGTCAGTTATGATCAAAACGGAAATAAAACTATCAAAGATTACGGCTCCCTGAAATAAATGAGTAAAATACCACCTCATATCGTTGATCAAATTCTACAGACTGCTCGTATTGAGGAAGTCATTGGAGAATTCGTGCAACTCAAGCGAGCTGGTTCAAATCTTAAAGGCCTGAGCCCTTTTACTGACGAGAAAACGCCATCCTTCGTCGTTTCACCGGCTAAACAAATTTTTAAGTGCTTTTCTACAGGAAAAGGCGGTAATGCAGCAAGTTTTCTCATGGAAAAAGAGCATTTTTCTTATCCAGAGGCGCTACGTTGGTTGGCAAAACGCTATCAAATTGAAGTACCTGAAGAACGCGAAGCTACTGCCGAAGAACTTGCAGCGCTCAATGAACGCGAAAGTTTCTTGATTATCAATGAGTTTGCGAAGAATACTTTTGCCAATATGCTCCTAGAAACAGAGGAAGGCAAAGCAATTGGTCTCTCTTATTTCGAGGAGCGAGGATTTACACGCGCAACCATAGAAAAATTTCAGCTTGGGTATTGCCTCAACACCGGTGCGGCTTTTACGCAACTAGCCCTAGAAAAAGGATACAACAAAGCATACCTTGAAGCCATAGGCCTCAGTAAATCCAAAGAAGAACGCAGTTTTGACTTTTTCAAGGGAAGAGTCATGTTCCCGATCCATAGTATCTCTGGACGTGTTTTGGGTTTTGGTGGCCGAACTTTGTTATCGGACAAGAAGGTTGCTAAATACTTCAATTCACCTGAAAGTATCATTTACAACAAAAGCGAAATCCTATACGGGCTATACTTCGCAAAAGGAGACATCGTGAAATACGACGAATGTTTACTTTGTGAGGGCTACACTGATGTCATCAGTATGCATCAGTCGGGCATTCAAAATGTTGTTTCTTCCTCCGGAACCTCACTCACCAAAGAACAAGTCAAACTTGTCAG
>JBIPMW010000385.1:0-3606 GCA_044376455.1 Crocinitomicaceae bacterium
GTGGCTCTTGGTCCTACCCCCGCAATCTAACGGCAGTGGGCAGTACCCTGTACTTCAATGCCGATAACGGCGTGAACGGTCGGGAATTATGGAAAAGCGACGGCACGGCGGCCGGTACGGTTCTGGTCAAGGATATCTGGCCTAGTTTCTTTAGCTCCTTCCCTGAAAATCTGACGGCAGTGGGCAACACCCTGTTCTTCAATGCCAATGACGGCGTGAACGGTCGGGAATTATGGAAGAGCGACGGCACGGCGGCCGGCACGGTTCTGGTCAAGGATATCAACCCCGGTGGCTCTTCGTCCTACCCCCGCAATCTGACGGCGGCGGGCAGTACCCTGTTCTTCACTGCCAATGACGGCGTGAACGGTGAGGAATTGTGGAGGAGCGACGGCACGGCGGCCGGTACGGTTCTGGTGGGCGACATCCGCCCCGGTGCCTCTAGCTCCAACCCCCGCAATCTGAGAGTAGTGGGCAACAACCTGTTCTTCAGCGCCGATAATGGCGTGAACGGTACTGAATTGTGGGCTGTGAGTACGCTCGCAATTCCCACCCTCGCCATTGCCGCCACCAATGCCAACCAAACCGAGGGCAACAGTGGCAGTAAAGCCTTCACCTTCACCGTCACTCGTTCAGCTAACACCACGGGAAGCAATAGCGTTGACTGGGCAGTTACCAGCAGCGGCACTTTTCCCGCCAATGCCACGGATTTTGTCGGAGGAGTCTTACCGTCAGGAACCGTGAGTTTTGCCCCGGGGGAAACCAGTAAAGTGATTACTGTTAACGTCCAGGGAGATACCACATTTGAACCGAACGAAAACTTTACCGTCACCCTCTCCAATGCCACCAACGGCGCTACCATTACCACCGCTACTGCCACGGGAACAATCAATAATGATGATGTAGCAGCTCCCACCCTCACCATTGCCGCCGCCAGCAGCAGTCGAACCGAGGGCAACAGTGGCAGCAAAGCCTTTACCTTCACCGTCACTCGTTCGGTTATCACCACCGGAAGCAATAACGTCAGCTGGGCAGTTACCGGCACGGGAACCAATCCCGCCAACGCTGCCGATTTTGTCGGGGGAGTGTTACCCAGTGGGGTGGTGAGTTTTGCCCCGGGGGAAACCAGTAAAGTAATTACTGTTAATGTCCAGGGAGATACAACAGTAGAACCGAACGAAAACTTTACTGTCACCCTCTCCAATCCCACCAACGGAGCTACTCTCGGCACTCCATCTACGGCAACCGTGACTATTGTTGACGACGACGGCTCCGTTCCTTTTTTAGTAGATATCCGTCCCGGTGCCTTTAGCTCCTACCCCAAATATCTGACAGCAGTGGGCAGTACCCTGTACTTCATCGCCGATGACGACGTTAACGGTTATGAATTATGGAAGAGCGACGGCACGGTAGCTGGTACAGTTGCGGTGGCCGACATCCGCTCCCCCGGCAATCTAACGGCAGTGGGCAACACCCTGTTCTTTGCCGCCCGTGACCTTCTTAACGGCATTGAATTATGGAAAAGCAACGGCACGGCGGCCGGTACGGTTTTGGTCAAGGATATCCGCCCCGGTTCCTCTGACTCCTACCCCGGCAATCTGACGGCAGTGGGCAGTACCCTGTTCTTCAATGTCGGCTCGACGGAATTATGGAAGAGCGACGGCACAGCGACCGGTACGGTTCTGGTCAGTGACAACTTTGCCGGTCCCGGTGCCTTGTTCGACAATATGACGGCGGTGGGCAATACCCTGTTCTTCACTGCCTATAACAACGGTTTGCAACATAAATTATGGAAGAGCGACGGCACGGTAGCCGGTACAGTTGCGGTGGCCGACATCCGCTCCCCCAACCGTCTGACGGCAGTGGGCAGTACCCTGTACTTCACTGCCGATGACGACGTGAACGGTCAGGAATTGTGGAAGAGCGACGGCACGGCGGCCGGTACGGTTTTGGTCAAGGATATCCGCCCCGGTTCCTTTGGGTCCATTCCCTTGTTCCCCCAGATGACGGCGGCGGGCAGTACCCTGTTCTTCACTGCCAATGACGGCGTGAACGGTTATGAATTGTGGAGGAGCGACGGCACGGCGGCCGGTACAGTTTTGGTCAAAGATATCAACCCCAGTTCCTTTGGTCTGATACCTGGCGATCTAACGGCGGTGGGTAACACCCTGTTCTTCTATGCCGATGACAACGTTAACGGTATTGAATTATGGAAGAGCGACGGCACGGCCGCGGGTACGGTTCTGGTCAAGAATATCAACCCCGGTTCCTTTGGGTCCTTCCCCGGCAATCTAACGGCAGTGGGCAGTACCCTGTACTTCACTGCCTATGACGACGTGAACGGTCGGGAATTATGGAAGAGCGACGGCACGGCTGCCGGTACGGTTCTGGTGGCCGACATCATCCCCGGTGCCTCTGGCTACGGCCCCAGCAGTCTGAAGGTAGTGGGCAATACTTTGTTCTTCACTGCCAATAACGGCGTTAACGGTCAGGAATTGTGGGCCTTAAATGTGGGTGGTCCCACAGTTCCCACCCTCGCCATTGCCGCCACCAATGCCAATCAAACCGAGGGCAACAGTGGCAGTAAAGCCTTTACTTTCACCGTCACTCGTGCGGTTAATACCACGGGAACCAATAACGTCAACTGGGCAGTTACCGGCAGCGGCAGCAATCCTGCCAATGCCACGGATTTTGTCGGGGGATTGTTACCGTCAGGAACCGTGAGTTTTGCGGTGGGGGAAACCAGTAAAGTGATTACTGTTAACGTTTTGGGGGATACAACAGTAGAACCGAACGAAAACTTTACCGTCACCCTCTCCAATGCCACCAACGGCGCTACTATTACCACCGCTACGGCTATTGGCACTATCCAAAATGATGATGCAGCAATTCCCACCCTCGCTATTGCCGCCACCAGTGCCAATCAAACCGAGGGCAACAGTGGCAGTAAAGCCTTTACCTTCACCGTCACTCGTGCGGTTAATACCACGGGAAGCAATAACGTTAACTGGGCAGTTACCGGCAGCGGCAGCAATCCTGCCAATGCCACTGATTTTGTTGGGGGATTGTTACCCAGTGGGGTAGTGAGTTTTGCCGCCGGGGAAACCTCAAAAGTAATTACTGTTAATGTCCAAGGGGATACAACAGTAGAACTGAACGAAAACTTTACCGTCACCCTCTCCAATCCCACCAACGGTGCTACCATTACCACCGCTACTGCTACGGGAACCATTCAAAATGATGACTTTATCGGTACTTCTGGTCCGGACACCCTTGTGGGAACCTCTGGAGCAGATGCCATGACTGGATTAGCCGGAAACGATACTTATACGGTAAATGATGCCGGCGATTTGGTCATTGAAGCTCTCAACCAGGGAGCCGATACCGTGCAAGCTTCCATTTCCTATACCCTTCCCGACAACGTGGAAAATCTCCTTCTCACTGGTACTGGTAATCTTAATGGCACGGGTAATGGCTTAAATAACCAGATTACAGGGAATAGTGGCAATAATAGCCTCAATGGTGCTGCTGGAATCGATACTTTAACCGGTGGGACGGGGACAGACATCTTCATCTTCCAATTTGGTCAGTCCACCGCGGCAGCCCTAG
>JBIPMW010000198.1:0-3597 GCA_044376455.1 Crocinitomicaceae bacterium
GCCATTTTTGCGTTTGTAATCTCCGAGTTCAACCATGCGGTCACGGGTGTCCATCATGATTTTTCTTGGCGAAAGCAATTTGCCAGTGGTGTTGGCCGGACAAGCTGACGTACAGCGACCACACTCCGTGCAACTGTAGGCATCCATGAGGTTTTTCCAAGTTAGGTCAGTGACGTCCTTGGCTCCAAAGCGAGCGGGTGTTGCATCAGCTGGCGCAGCGGCATACGGATCTGCATTGGGGTCAAGCATGAGTTTCACTTCATTGGTGACACTTTGCATGTTGGTAAATTGTCCTTTCGGCTCCAGTTTTGAATAATAGGTATTCGGGAAGGCCATGAAAATATGGAGGTGCTTCGAATAGGGTAGGTAATTCATGAATCCAAAGACCATCATGATATGACCCCACCAACCAATTTGCTCGAGTAGGTGAAGTGTGTGGGTATCTTGAATAAAACCAAATAAAATTGGACCCAACCACGACGAAATAGCGAAACCATTGGAAGCATTTGCTTGCTGACGTAAAACTTCATCTGCACCATTCATGGTGAATATAAATGAGATGAGAACGATCTCCATGATTAAAATAAGGTTGGCATCTTGGGTAGGCCAACCTGCCAATTCTTTCATGTTTAGACGCGGTAGTTTAAGCATATTACGGCGTGCCAAGAATGCAAGCGTGCCAACGAAAGCTAATACAGACAGCACCTCAATAAAGCTGATGATGAACGTGTAAAAAGCACCTAAACCATCTTGGAAGAAGCGGTGTGAACCACTGAGGCCGTCCACGAGAATTTCGATGAGCTCGATTTGTGTAATAACAAAAGCTGCGTATAATGCAAGGTGCAAGAGCGCAGGAATGGGGCGGCTGAACATTTTCTTTTGCCCAAGTGCGACCAAGAGCATTGTGCGCCAGCGTTCGCTTTTGTTGTCAGAACGATCTACGGCCTGACCAAGATGGATATTTTGAGCGATTTTTCGGAGGTTAAACGCAAAAAATCCAAAGCTGAGTAGCGTTAAAACGCCAAATAGTATTTGTTGCATGATGTTCGATTATTCAGGCAAGCTGTCGAGCATTTTTTGAAGCTTGTCTTCGTTTTTCTTTGAAAGTTGTAGTCCTTTACTTTTGCCACCAATGAGTGATAAATGTACATAGCGCTCAGGATGCGCTTGTAAATCAGTAACTAGATTTTGTAGATCGTTGTTTGTTCCGACCAATTCGGTGTAGAGTTTTTCATCATGGATGAGTTTACTCAGGGTACCTTGACCGGACTCCACTTCACTCAGGACCATATTGAATTTCTTAAGTGTTGTTTGTGCATCAAGAATAGTTCCTTTGAAGTCGGCGGTTACAAGTTCATCTGTGATTTTGCGTGTGTTGCCGATGATGCCAGTGATTTGGTCATTGCTGCGTTTGAGATTGAGCGTAATGGCCTCAACGTTGGACATGATTTTGGTAAACTGCGCTCTTTCCGAAGCTACAAATCCTTGTAATTCGTCTGCAACTCTTCCGAGCTTTTTGATGGTCATTTTAACTTCTTTCAAGCTACCTTCTAATTCAGAAGTGGCGGTGGTATCCCAAAAAGACGACAAAGATTCTACCATGTGGTCTATGGATAGCATCATGGTTTGAAGTTTTTGAGATATTGGGTCAGCGTAGGCCTTCACTTGTGAAACCATATCGACGGACAGGCGACCAGGAATGGTGGCACCAACGGCGTAAAATTGTCCGTTTCCGGCCAGTGGTAATTGCACAATAAGGGCTTTACTAAAGAAATCGAGTGAACCGATTTCAACGATGGTTCCTTTCGGTAGACGGATGTCAGTGTTGTGAATGTTGAAAGTTAGTTTAACTCGGTGAAGGGAATCTCCTGTGGGGTTGGATTCTATACTAAGTACTTTGCCAATTTCAACGCCATTGAGGGTTACATTTGATGAAACCATTAATTGACCTGAATTGGGAAAGTAGGCTGTATAAACATCATCGCCACCAAAGAAACTGTTTCCTTTGAGGAAATTGACGCCTGCAATGAGGACGACAATGGCGAAAATAGCGATGAGCGCCGCTTTTATTTCTTTAGAAAATTTCAAGCTCTTATTTTTCTGCTAATTTAATCGCTTTTTCAATACTGATGCGCTCTCCGTTTAGGAAAGCCACAACAAAAGCATGCTCAAATCCTTTTTCAATGAGCTCGTTTTTATAATTTTTAGCTCCTTGAAGGTCATTTGGGAAGGTTCCTGTACAATACTTGTAAAGTGTATTGTCTTGATATTCAAATACTTCCAAGCCTTTAAATCTGCTTGCATTTTTGGCGAGCACCTGTGTAGAGGTCTCAATTTGAACCCTAAAAACGAGCCCTGTATCTTTTGAAGAATTTACTTTGATTTCCGTAGGATTACTGACAACCACTTTGTTTTCGACTGGCTTACTTTCATTCGGTTTTGTCTCGATTGGTTTTGTTTCTTGTGGCTTTGTCTCAACAGGTTTGTTTTCAGTGGTGCCTGTAGCAACTGTTTTTCCTTCTGTTGCATTTTTAAAGTTGACAAATGCTTGAAACATAGCCTGAGCCATTTTTTGCTGGCCCTCGGAGGTTCCAATGAGTTTTTCTTCGGTAGGGTTCGGTAAGAAAGCGGTTTCAATCAAAACGCTAGGCATGGTTGTTTTATAGAGAACGAGGAATCCAGCTTGCTTAACACCTCTGTCGTAACGACCAATGCGCTTGAACTCTTTTTGAATCATTTCGGCAAATAAAATAGATTGTCGATGAAATACAGCTAATTGAAATTGAAGTGCAATAATTCCGTCAGGGGTGAGGTCATAAGAGCGGTACTTCGCACCCTTGTCGTCTTCTAAAGCAATACTGGCGTTTTCTCGTTCCGCAACCTTTTGTTGGGCATCCGTGCGATGCAAACCTAGCACATAAGTTTCAGATCCGTAGGCGGTTGTGCTACCCGCATTGGCATGGATGCAAATGAATAAATCGGCATTGTTGCGATTGGCAATGTTAGCGCGTTCTGCAAGTTCTACAAAAACGTCGGTGGTTCGGGTGTAAATGACTTTGACATCCGGGTAACGTTCTTTGATAAGTGCACCGAGCTTTAAGGCCATCGATAAACAGACTTCTTTTTCGTTATTGCTGGCTCCATGACATCCGGGGTCATGACCTCCGTGTCCTGCATCGATAACGACGGTTTTTATTTTGCCAGCCTGAGCTAGTGACACTTCATTGAAAAAGAATAGAAGCCCAACCAATAAAAACAGTCTGAGTACGTTCTTTTGCAAGCCATTGAAAATTGGTAGCTTTGTGTGTTTTTCTTGCATAGTACAAATCTAAGTAGCCCCTCTTGAGTCAAAGACTACGTTTCGCACAACTTTTCTTCGTCACATTGTTAATAATGTGCCCCTTGCGTTTCGTTACAGCTCAAGATACGTTATTTGTAAGTGGCGAAAGCCTCAATCAAATTGTTACTTACAAAGCTAATGACAAGATTGTCCACGACGTCAAGAATCGCAGAATTTACCTCTACGGTGCCGCCGAAGTCCAAAGCGAAGGTTTCTCTATCAAAGCCGGATATATTCTTATAGACCTCGATTCTAGC
>JBIPMW010000434.1:0-3574 GCA_044376455.1 Crocinitomicaceae bacterium
CTGGATCTGGCTTGAATCAAGTTTTTTTTGCCATGACGCAATTGCATCAAGTAACCAATAGGCTTTACCATTTTCGGCCACATATTTTACACCATCGGTGTACTCAAACGGGTAATTTTCCGTGCCATGAAAATTACTAAGATTTTCTAGTTTGTTCATTTTTTTGACTCCTAAATAATGGGTTAATTACTGATAGCTGACAACTGATAACTAATTAAAACTCTTGCCATGTCGTCGGGTCTGTCATCGGCTCGCTGTACCGGCTTAAATCTAACGGCTCGGTATCGCCATCAATAAAATCGTCGTTCGGTTCGTTGGAAGGAATCTCATAGTAGCGTCCGCCGCAATCCACAAAGCCCATTGTAGGGGACAATGCAAAAGCTTTTTTGACGGGTTGAAATTCGATTGCGGGTAATTCCCGGTTGGGGAGTTTTCCGTCGGGACTAAACCCCCGACTTAATTTGCCATTAAAAACATCAAACCACCACTCCTTCCCGGTTTGCTGGCAAGTGACTCGGAGAGTGGTAATCTGTCCCTCTCCCCATACTTCAAGAGCGACACGGTGTCTTTGTCCTTTGGCGATCATGATAAAAGTTCCAGACATGACAGGAACTTTGACAGAAACAGAGTTGGATGCTAACATGACTTAGACCTGATAAGGGTTGACGGAAAGGCGATCACACTAATTTGTGGTTGGGAGTGGTCGTCTTTTTCTATATCTGTATATTACCGCGAAGTCAGTAATATTGTCAAGCATTATTCTAAAAAAAGTTATAATAAATTGTAGAGACACAAAACTAATACAATGGTACTAAAAAACAGAGTCAAAGAATTTACACAGTCTAGAGGTATCACAATCTATAAATTCATTCAACAAACAGGGATTGCGATGTCCACGGGATACAAACTATCTCAGAATCCTAATCACTTACCGTCTATCACAGTCTTACAGGCAATCTGTAACAGATACGAGATACAGCCTAACGAAATTGTCTATTGGATTGATTGAAAGTGTGATATACTGGCAAGCGGGGTGAGTGAAATGGTTTCCACATAGGCCTCATAAGCCTAAAACACTAGGTTCGACTCCTAGACCCCACATTAATCAAGTAAAATTCCAATTAAGAGAATTATCAAATCCTTGAATGTCAGTAAGGAATTTTTCTCCTGATTGGGTAAGTCGATAGTATCTTTTTCTAGCACCGGCTCTATCGTTAGATCGCTCGGTTCCCCATCGAGATTTAATGAGTCCTTTTTCCTCTAATTTCTGAAATACAGGGTAAAACGAGCCAATATCAAGGCTTTGTCCTTTAATATCGGCTATAGATTCAATTATCTGTAATCCCGACAATTCTTTATTGTAAAGAGTCTGCAAGACAAGGATTTCTTTAGGGGTCATTTAAATATGGTATAATATTGGTATGCCCCCGCGTTAACGGGGGACTCATCACAATTACTACTACAGAGTAAATCATGACTAATTCTAGTTTACAGCGTTTTGATCACGATGGTATTGAATTAATTATCAATACCGAGACTGGTGAGAGCTTTGCCTCAATTAGTGGATATGCCCGGATGTCAGGGAAAATACCTTCAACTATTTCTCGCCGTTTGACTATGATGGGTTTGCGTGAAAAGGGTCTTGAACAGGCTCAAATCGAGACAGCAGGCGGGTTACAAGGTGTTGCGTTGATACCAGAAAATTTAATCTGTCAGTGGTTAATCAAAGACAATCACGAACTAGCCCTAAAAGTAATGCAGTTGGGCGTTCGCTTATTCCTTCACACCTTAGCCGGTTTTCAGGTCAAAAGTGAGGCAATTGAGACTAACAAGCAACTTGGCTCTCAAGTTGCTGAATTGACTGCCAAAATCGACGAATTGGATTATCGAGAAGTTGACTATATCGATGAAATCCTCGGCTTAAAAGACCAAATTAAAAAGCTTGAGAGCGAGAACTCTACTCTAGAGGAACAAATCGAGTTAATGGGGGGATATTAGGGGAAAATCAGTAAACAAGGTTGTTTACTGCTAAAATAAAAAACAGAAATTGACACCATAACTGGTACATAACTGATAAAGCTAACCCCTGTAGTCTCTACAGGGGTTTTTTGTTGTCTAATGTTCGGAGCTTGTTGTCTAATGTTCGGAGCTTGGCTGATTGTTAGATTGTTGATAAATTGTAGATAAAGATATTAACAATGGAATCCTTGATATATATAGGTTTCAGACTTTGTTGATGTTGTTAACGCTATCCCCCAATATTATTTTTTTGTGTTCTTATTGCTGACCTCGATTAATTAGATTGTTAGTTTGTAAATAGGTTGTAAATACCCTTATTAACAAAAATAAAAAGGATAAAAGTATTGATATATATAGCTTTCATTATTTCTGTACTTCTTTGTTGATATTGTTGATGATTACCCCGTGTGTATTTTTTTGTTTTACTGTTGAGCCTGGTGTTTTCTTATTGTTGACCTTGTTTGTTTTCTTTATCTTTTTTCTCTCTATAGAGCATCAACAATATCTACAAAGCCTAAAACCTAGTCGGGGTAAGGGTTTTGATTGTAGATAACCTTATTAACAATTGAATTACAAAAAGAACAAATTAGAGATAAAGCACTTCTCGCTTTTAAAATTCTCTGATTAGCCGAAAATACGGCATTTTGTCAATAGAGTCAGTTTTGCGTTTAATCACTTTTATTGCTGACTTTGCTGTATATCTTCTTTTCTCTCTTTTCCTCTATAAGGCATCGACAATATCTACAAAGTCTAAAGCCTATACTCAGCAAGGGTTTCGATTGTCGATAACCTTATTAACAATCTATCTACAACCTAACAACCGCTCTGTAGTATTTGTAGTATATGTAATACGGATAGATAAAAAAAAATACCGCTCCCTCGTAGGGCGGTAATCCAAGTCAATCTTTAAAAAAATTCTCTCATAGTCTTAATAGAATTGTCAAGACAAAAAAATAACCGCGCTCCCGGGTGTGGTATAAAAGAGCGCAGTAGTATAAGGTATAAATATGTTTTCCTTTTAATTATATCTCAAAAAAGAAAATTCAAGATATAATAATACAAGAAACAGTACACATCTCATCGATGGCTCAAAAAGTCCTTACTGGTAACTATTTTCTTAAAGGGCAATCGTATCCTACGATTGCCAGTGAAATTGTTATTGAGATTAAAAAGGGATCGACTTGGGATGAGGAGTTTTTTATTCAGGGGGATTTTACTACATGGAACATTAATTTTTATGTAGCAAAGCAATTTGGAGAAGATCGCATAGCAGTCGGTCGGATCGATGGGTTGCAGTTTGGGGATTTTATTTTACCTGCTAATGAAGAGGGAGAAGACCCAATTGAATATCAAAATTATACTTATTTTCATTTAATTATCGATAGCAATATCACTGCTGAGATGGACGTTACTCCTGTCTCTTTTAAGGAAATCGGACAGCCAAAAGTGGGAAGAGATTACTGGCAAGCTGACTTAGAGGCATCTAAAACTATTGCTAATCGGCTCGTTGTTGAACCTTTAGGACTAGATTTAATTCCCGTAGTCGTTAGGGGGG
>JBIPMW010000347.1:0-3540 GCA_044376455.1 Crocinitomicaceae bacterium
CAGCCTGGAAGTTGGTCACTAGCTAGACACTACCTAACAGCCACAGGCGATAGGCTGAGAGGCCAGAGATGCTGTCGTGGCTTTCATCTTACCTCTCAGCGGTTTTTGAGATGTTGCATAGTTTTTAAGCTTAACCAGGACTGCGGGTTAAATAGTTGGGGAGGTTTTGGGGACGGCGAACGGTGTATATTCCAGCAGTAAGCTCAGACGCATTTAAATTTAGATTGTCGATGCTTGAAGCCTTTGGCTGACATCGATTACTCGATCAACTTAAACGTCGAAAAGCTTAACACCATGGCAACACCATGATGAGTTGATATACTCTAAGGATAGCATCTTGAAATATTGAGTCAATGGAAGTTATTTAAGTAATAGATGACACATTATGTTTTTAACAAAACATCCCGATCTGAAGCTAAACATTCCTTGGTATTTAACTCAAATTAGTTTTTTGCTGTTGCCTATCAACCCCTTATGGGGAATGTTAGTTATTTGTACAGCGATTATAATAATTTTTAGATTAAAATATAGAGTCATTATTTCTCAATATATTAATTGGGGATTTGCTATCTTAGGTGGCTCATTAATAATGACCAGCCTTTTTGCCTTTGATCGGGTTTCTGCCATCTCTGGATTGATAAATTTTTTCCCTTACTTCATTATTTTTGCTGGACTCAGCCAACTACTTTACTCAGTGAGTACATTAGAACAATTAGCAAGGATAATATACTTTGGTTCAGTTCCTATAACCGTGTTAGGCTTTGGACAAATTTGGTGGGGGTTACAAGGAGAAATACAAAATATATTGATCCCTGGATGGTATTTAAGAGCAATGGGCAATCCTTCTGGTAGGATGTCATCTTTATTTTATCGGCTCTTCGGGACTTGGTATGGTTCGATATGGGGGCATAAATCGACTAAATCCTTATCTGGCAAGAGATTTAATTGATTAGTTCGCTCTAGAGCAAAAACAATTGACAAAAATCGCTAAATGCCTTTCTCTATAAGGGTTCCATCCCTTATAACCCCCGTCCATTGCATAACACAAACCGAAGAGCCATTTTATCATGCTAATTTTCTAGCAAGTTTTCTAACTATTATTTGGGTGTTGGGACTGGGCTTAATAATTCTAGAGTTAAGAAAATCGAATACTGATAAAAAATTTTTTTATCTTAGTCTGCTTTTGGTGATCAATTCCCTAACATTTATTGCTCTAATTTTAACTCATTCTCGTAATGGTTGGATGACTACATTAGTAACTTGTCTTGCTTTTGCTATTTATTTAGGCTGGCGATGGATTTTGCTAACAGTAGCAATCGTGAGCGGGGCGATTATTATCGCTGCTTTTGGCAATCCTCCAGTAAGAGATTGGTTTAGATTAATTGTTCCAATGTTTATTTGGGCTCGAATAAACGATCAATTTTATCCTAATCGAGATGTAGAAACTCTCCGAATAACTCTGTGGAAATTCTCCTGGCATTTAGCCCTTAAGTCACCTTGGAAAGGATGGGGTTTAGGAAGTTTTAAACATCTCTATCAGCCTCAATCTCAGATAGTAATAGGACATTCACACAACTTAACACTGATGCTTCTGTCTGAAGTGGGGATTCCCTGGACAGTTTTTTTCTATTTTTTAGTTGGCTGGATATTGGCAAAAGGGATTATACTTTTAACCAAAATAAATCTGGATAACTCAGAAGAAAAATTGATTATATTTACTTATTTAACAGCTTTTTTTGCTTGTATATTATTTCATGTCTTTGATGTTACTATTTTTGATGAAAGAGTCAATCTTATATCCTGGTCGATTTTGTCAGCGATTCATGGCTTAACAAATAATAAAAAAAGAAAATATTTTACCTAAACTAAATATTCTTGTAAATGCTCATGAAATTCAGTATTGTTATAACAACATATAATCGCTTACCATTTTTAAAATGGTCATTAGAATCGGCAATCAATCAAACTATAAACTGTGAAATTATTGTTGTAGATGATGCTTCTTCTGATCAAACTGAAGAATATATCAAGCAGTTAGGTGATCGAGTTATATATCATCGCAACTCGATAAATTTAGGACATTCAGAAAGTGTTAATATTGGAGTCAAAATTGCCAAAGGAGAATGGATTAAGCTGATTGATGATGATGATTATATTATGCCTGAATGTATCGAAATTATCGGCAAATCTCTCGTTTATTTTCCTGATGCTGTTATTTGCTCTTGTCAGGCAAAAAAAATTGATATAATAGGCAACATTATCGATGATAAACATCAAGTTCAATTTAATAATTTAGCTCTTTGTATTCGGCAAGAAGACATACACTACGGTATGCTTTTGGATATCTGTCCTTTGGGAACACCTGTTCAAGTTGCTTTTCAAAAAAAAGCATTTTTGCGATCGGGAGGCTGGGATAAAGACTTTGACGGTAATTATGATGATATTAACTCATGGATAGAAATTGCCAAGTACGGCGATGCTGTATTTGTCGGTAAGTGTCTATGTTTTAAAAGAGTATGGTCGGGATGTTGCCATAGCAATATATCAATAAAAGAGCGATGCAAAAAAAATATTTTAATCAAACAAAAAATTTATGACATGGTACATCCTAAACATCGGGAAAAGTTACCAGAATTGTCAGTTATAGAAGATTATATTTGCCTGCATTGGCTTTTGATTTGTATCAAAAAATTAAACATAAAAATTGTCCTAGAATTGATCCGCTATGATGCAATTAATTGGGATGCTTTAAAATTGATGTTTAAAATAATATGTATAAAAAGATTTAGGCTTTTATTTAAAGAACTTTTACCAGAATTACAGCAAATTGATATTAAATAATGGTACAGCCAATACCCGACTAGATGCCGAAATACTAATGTTTTTTTGTTTGTCTAGGATTTAAGAGATTTCCTGTTGCTTTTCAATAGCACGGGCAATGAGAGGAGCTTTTCTTGCTAATCCCTCTAGGGTGATTTCACCTTGTTCATACATTCTAAACAACGGGAAGCAAACCTCAAATCCAAGCGGGGAAATCTGTTGCGCTTGCGAGGTGTTTCTGAGATTTCGGCAGCTACAGGGTAAACTAACGCCCCAACCGATTATGTAACCTATCTGATCGAGAAGTATCAATAATGCGAGTTCTGATTGATACCAATGTCATTCTTGATTTTCTACAAGAACGAGAGCTATTTGTGGAAAACGCAGCAAGATTATTTGAGCGTATTGATGCTGGGGAAATTCAGGGATTTATCGCATCAACGACAATAACTAACATTAGTGGATAGGATGCACAAAATTAGCATTCAGGTCTTGATTCAGCAACGCCTTTGACACTGGCAATGATTTGTCCGATGTCTTGAGGAGTGGCACCTGTTGCCAACAGCGAGGGGATAAGCAATTCCAGTGAAACCGACGGATCGCCATTTTCAGCTTTGGCAATCCGAGGTTGACTAGAGCCGATTTTATTGGCCAGTTCACTTTGAGTCATTATCTTCTGCCGCTGACTTTTCAAACTTTTGCTAAGAGCTAGTTTGATTT
>JBIPMW010000441.1:0-3518 GCA_044376455.1 Crocinitomicaceae bacterium
TAGCGGTCAGTCCGCATTCATAATCTTCAAACTCATTCCAATCACTTGTAAAGCTATCTAATACTACTTCAGATAAATCTGGTATTGCTGCTACTGCGCGATACAAAGACAACCTAACATTATCTTCATATTTTTTTAACGCCTCTTCTGTTTCAATTGGTTGAGGCAACCACTGTTGAGGACTCCATTCATTGCCATCAAGAATATTTGATGAGGGAATAATTGTGCAGTTATCACTAACTATAGCTTCTCCGACCAGAAAAGACTTAAAACAATCAACTGTATCTGGAAGCTGACTTCCATCAATTTCAACCCTTTTTCCTTTTAGTTTTTCAAATCCATCATTCCAAATCCTCGACATAAATACTTGTTCATTATTAGGGTGTGGAATATGTGCTTTTGCAAGAAGAATAGAAGTTGGTGCGGCAGTAGGGTAAAACAAATCCTCTGGAAGACTAATCATTCCTAATACTGTGTGATTTCTGGTAAACTCTCTTCTCCATATTTTATTGTCATCGTCGGCAAAAATACCCGCTTTAACTACAACTGCTAACACGCCTTCCGGCTCCAGCGAAGCCATAGACAAATCAATAAAATCTCGTTCTGGCTCTCCTTCTTGTGAAAAAGGTGGATTAAGAAACGCCTTATTAAACTTATCCTCAATGCTTCTCTTAGAAGATTCATCAAAACAACTTTGATTTTCAATATGGGTTTTTCCATCTCCTCTGAAGAACATATTTAATGTTGCTAATGCCCATATAGTTGGATTTGTATCAAATCCATAAAGACTTCTTTTGACTTTTTGTATAGCCTTAGTCCCATGCGCTTTTGACATCATCATATCAAATGCGGCAACAAGAAAACCTCCCGTACCACATGCAATGTCAATAACTTTGTCAGTTGGATTTACTTCAATTAGCTCAGCACAAAATCTTGTAATATGTCGTGGTGTGAAAACAATACCTAGCGCATTATTATCATAACCGTATCGTAAAAATGCCTCATAAAACAATCCAAGAAAATCTGTATCTGTCTGTAAAACAGCACGTATGTTCAAGCCTCTCAAAAGATGAACAATCTTTGCTATATACGGATTTAACCGTTCATAATCTGCTCCAAGCAATTTAAGTGATTCAGCAAGCCTTGTTTTCTTATCTGGAGATAAGTCAACAGATTCTTCTATTGCAGCCTCAAGTAACATATTGATACTGGATAATGAATCATCCGGTGATTTATCAACGTCTCCTTGATAGAGAGCTAATGTCAAAGCACCAATAACTTTTGGCCTTAATGGTGCTTCAACTTTGGCTTTTCTCAAAATGTTGCTTAATTCAATGGCTGCGTCGATAAATTCTAAAACAGAGGGAACCTCAACATTTGTTGTGGCATTATCAGCAAGTAGGGCAGTATCAACTTCTCTTTTAGATGGTATTGTTGTTATTTCAAACCCATTGGAAATAAGCGGTTTCCATTCGTTACTTTTGAGATAACGTACTTCAACAGCGAAACCATGAGTTTCTTCTCCTGCGGCACCAACAGCAATCTTTATTTCATATTTGCTATTTGAGTTTATGGTTTCAGCATATCCAATTGCTTCACTGATAGCTTGATCTATTTTGTCAGCGGTATTTTTGGCTTCTATGACCACTGTAGGGATACCATTTACTGAGAACAAAAAATCAGGTCGTTCTAATCCAAGGCCAATATCAGGAAAATGATTTATGATTTCTTGCTCTTCAAGGCAGTTTCCGCCTCTGCTAGGATGTTGTAAGTTCCAGCCACGCTTTTGAGCTTGCTCCCTGATATAGTATCTTGATCTACTCTCCGCCCTTTTTTTGCTCATTTCTATCTCATAAGTGTGTTTGTTGGAAATCTAACTACATATTATAGGTCAACTTTTTGCATAACACTCTCCAGAGTAAAGATATGGGTCAACTTTCGGCATATTACCCCATTTAGGCGCAATCGCCAGAACTTTTCCCTATATCACGCCCAAAAGCTTGTTAGCCAGATTAGCCCACATCGCACTTTAACCCACAGTTTCAATCAATGTGCATGGTGCGTTCCCCAAAATTGATCGCTGGAGTAGCAGGAGCCACATTAGGGAACGCACCCTACCGGCTGAATTCACCCGCCATTTTGGTCTATTTTCCAGCATCAGTGGCTTTTTGTTGGTCGGGTGCAATGATTTGTTAGACCTCAAATTCGATTACAGTAGCAATGGAGGCTACAATTTCCAGCATTGTAATTTCAGAAACGCTTCCTAATTTACGAATAAACCTTTGTAAATCCACCCCTCTTAGTTGAAGACTATCAATTGCAGAAGCTTTATTCAATCCATTGATACTGTTAGGTTCAATTTTAACGTGCCAGAAATTTGCTGAAAAATATGTTTTCCAGTCTGTAATAGGAGCAATAAGCTTGATAGGAAGCTTTCCTACTGAATCCGAACTGATGACGACAGCAGGACGCACCTTTTTGATTTCTGCACCAACAGTAGGATCGAAGTTGACTAACCAAATTTCTCCACGTTTTGGCAGCTCAGGGTTAATAGTCAATGATGTCACCTGCCATTAACTCCTGCCATTCAGAATCTTGTTGATAGTGAGAGAGCATTATATCGGCTTGACTTTTGAGAATATTCCTACGTTCAGTCATTGGTAACTTCAGAAGATCAAGACGCTGTTTTAAGGATGGAGAGATATCTGCGGTGGTAGAAGAATCAGAACTAACTTCTTCAAGCAAAATAACTACCTCAACAGTTTGTCCTACAGTCAGATCTGGAGATTCAATTTCAATTCTATTTCCCGGTAGGACTTTTGCTGTCGTGTACAAAGTTGATTTAACCATTTTAAGCCTTCTCTTTAAGTATTGTTGTTAATGTAGCTTATTAAGATCAGCGACCGCACTTAAACCCACAGCTTCCATCAATGTGCATGGTGCGTTCCCCAAAATCGATCGCTGGAGCAGTAGGAGCCACATTAGGGAGCGCACTCTACGGCGATAGCGATTTGCTACGCAGTGCCTTCGGCATCGCACTACAGCTGAGTGTATGCGATTGTTAGATTTTTTATGCACCACTGAGCCTATATAAACCTTCTTTAAACTCAATGATTTTCTCCTTTATATTTTTTCCTGTGTCGAGAATGCGGTCTTGAGGGCTGGTTATTTCTAATCGTTCTAGTCTTGATTTAATAGACATTCGACCGTAAAAGAATCGCCATCTTTGTGCGTTTATTTGTGAGGCGAACCAAACCAATTCATTAAAGCTCATTTTGTATTTTGGAATCAGAACCCTTACTGAGCTACCCCCATTTCCTCTGGCCATAAACGGCCAAGGTTGAACATAAGCTTGGCCAAATGCGGTTACAGTTATTCCTCCTTCTTCAAATAATTCACTTTGTTCACTAGCTACTAGACGTATTATACTATTTGTCAAATCTCCGCTTGAGATGTATGGTACATCACCCTCACGATAATTTTTTTCACCAGTTGATTTGCCATTTTTCACATCAAAG
>JBIPMW010000051.1:0-10987 GCA_044376455.1 Crocinitomicaceae bacterium
GAGGCAGATGCTTCAATCTCTACCCAAGCTTCTGAGGGTAATTGCTGTTGGGCTTTTGCTGAATCGAGGCCAAAAGTAGCAGCCGAAAGCAGCGCGCCATATTTACGGCTTCCCATTTTTGGTGGCCAAAAAGCGGTATATCTTTTGAAATTGGCTGAAACCCTTTGCTTGAAACTTTGGGTTTGGTAAACATTGTAGGCCGGAATAAAACCGGGGCCTACACCACCAAACTGTTGCTGTAAGCGCTGCCTGATATAGCCCGTCATGCGATCACCTTCAATTTGAGAATCGCCATAATGAAAAATGCTGATTTTTTGGCCTGCTGCGGCCGCCTCCAGAGCCGTAAAGAATCGAGCGAGATTTGCTGCGGCATCAGGACTTAAAAACAAAGGATGTTCAGCGGAGAAATTGGCGCTACCGCCATCGGGTAATCCGATTTTTCCGTTACTCTTGCCATTGTGTTTGATGCCATCATTGATGCTGGCCGTATCGGCAGATTTCACGATTAGATCAATATTCTTTTTGACTTGTTTTTTCGCAACCCAGACCCTTTCCATGGAGAGAAACTTCCAATTGACGCCTAACCACTGTACACCTTTTGCAGGAATAAAATAACTTGGGATGCACAAGAGTGACAAAACCAGAATTAAAAAAAGCAGAACTTTGTAGGGGCGAATTTGTTGCACGGTGTAATCTCTGTGGCAAATATAGTTTTTCTTTACATCAAATTAGGTCGAAATGAGCAACCAACTGAGCAACGAAAGTTCTCCTTATCTGTTACAACATGCCAATAATCCGGTCAATTGGGTCGCTTGGTCAAATGACGTTTTTGAACAGGCAAAAGCGCAAGATAAGTTGGTGCTGATCAGTGTGGGTTATTCTGCTTGCCATTGGTGCCATGTGATGGAACACGAATGTTTTGAAGACGAGGAAGTCGCAGCACTGATGAATGCACATTTCATCAATATAAAAGTCGATCGCGAAGAGCGCCCTGACGTTGACCAAATTTACATGACTGCCGTACAATTGATCACGCAAAAAGGTGGTTGGCCACTCAATTGCTTCACCCTGCCCGACGGTCGTCCTATTTATGGAGGCACTTATTTTCCGAAAGAACAATGGATGCACGTATTGAAGTCATTGGTATATACCTACAATAATGACCGCGCTAAGACATTTGAATATGCCCAACAACTAACGGAAGGAATCAGAGGTGCTGACTTCATTGAAAAACCACAGCTCAATATTGATTTTCAGGAAGAGAAGCTTCATGAAATGGTGGTGAGGTGGTCGCGTTCTTTTGACACCTTTGAAGGCGGAACAAATCGCGCACCAAAATTTCCACTCCCGAATAATTGGCTCTTTCTGATGGAATATGCCGCCTATTTTGACGATGAAAAGGTGCAGAAACATATAGAATTAACGCTTGACAAAATGGCATTTGGTGGTATCTATGATCAAATTGGAGGTGGCTTCACACGTTATTCGGTTGATGTCCTCTGGAAAGTACCTCACTTTGAAAAAATGCTCTACGATAACGCCCAACTCATTGAACTTTATGCCAAGGCTTATGCCCGCTATCAAAAAGCACATTATAAAGAAATTATTTTTCAGAGTTTTGAATTTCTCGAAAGGGAATTATTAGATCCTTGTGGGGCATATTACAGTGCCCTAGATGCCGACAGTGAAGGTGAGGAAGGTAAATTCTATTGTTGGTCTCTTCAAGAAATTGAACAGCTTTTTGACAAAGAAGCCGAACTTGTTAAATCTTATTGGAACTTCAATCAGTTGGGTTATTGGGAAGATGGGAAATACATTCCGCTCAAAAAACAAGATGATCTTTCCTTTGCCAAAGCTCATAACTTGACCTTGGTACAATGGCAAGAAAAAAAAGAAAAATTCATCGATATTTTACTTTCAGAACGCTCCAATAGAATCAGGCCAGGTCTTGACAACAAAATGCTCGTGAGTTGGAATGCCATGATGGCAAAAGGCCTTCTGGAAGCCTATCGTGTTTTTAGTGAAGAGGCCTTTTTATTGCGCGCCCGAAAAATATTACTTTGGATCAAGGAGACACAATGGCAAGTTGATCATTTATTGCGAGTTCAGACAAACGGTGTATCACGAATCGCTGGGTTTTTAGAAGATTATGCCCACAGTATTGAAGCCTTGACTCTAGCTTATCAGTGCACCGGAGAACTAGAATTTTTGCATTTTGCTCAAACGCTAACAGAAAAAGTGGCTAATGAATTTCAACACCCAGAAAGTAAGTTGTGTTATTTTGCGGGGCAAGATTCTGAGCTGATCAGTAGAAATATGGAGCTCAACGACAACGTGATTCCGGCAAGTAATTCGGTGATGGCGCATGCCTTTCTGACGATGGGGCATTACTTTCAAAATCAATCTTGGCTCGACAGTGCCAAACAAATGCTTACCAATTTATACGACGGCATGGAATCCTACGGCTCTGGTTATTCCAATTGGGGCTTACTCTTGTTTAAATATATCGAAAATCCCAAGCAGTGGCATGTCCTCAACGGGGCTTCAAGTTTTGAGGTATTCAGAAAAACCCAACAAATCCCGTGCTTGATTTCCTATCACGAAGATCTTCCCTTATCGAAAGGATATACGCCCAATAAAATATCAGTTTGTGTGCATGGGGCCTGCTTTGCTCCTGTAGATCAAATAGAAGAGGCGCTAGCTTGCAGCTAGCGCCTCTTCCTAAAAGCTTCAAGTTTCAACTTAGATAATGATATTTTTGCGGCTGATGGCTCTTTTAACCGCCTCCACAACATCTGGCGTATCAATGTGATATTTGGTCATGAGTTCCATTGGTGTTCCGGATTCGCCAAAGCTATCATTGACTGCCACGTATTCTTGCGGTACAGGATTTTTACGGCTAAGCACCTGAGATACCGCCTCGCCTAAACCACCGTTCATCATGTGTTCTTCGGCGGTAACTACACAACCCGTTTTAGCCACAGACTTCAAAATAGCTTCTTCATCTAGTGGTTTGATAGTGTGCATATTGATCAATTCTGCTGAAATGCCGATTTCATGTAGCGCTTTGAGTGCCTCAATTGATTTCCAAACCATGTGTCCACAAGCAATGATGGTCACATCGGTTCCTTCGGTGAGCACATCTGCTTTACCAATCACAAATTTGGCATCTGGTTTCACAAAAATAGGCATGACCGGTCTGCCAAAACGCAAGTATACTGGGCCTTCGTGGTCGGCAATGGCAATGGTTGCTTGTTTGGTTTGATTGAAATCAGCGGGTACAATTACTGTCATGTTTGGCAACATGCGCATCATGCCGATATCTTCCAGTACTTGGTGCGTTGCGCCGTCTTCTCCGAGGGTAAGACCTGCATGAGAAGCACATATTTTTACATTCTTTTTTGAATACGCAACTGATTGTCTGATTTGATCATAAACCCTTCCTGTAGAAAAGTTGGCAAAAGTTCCGGTAAAAGGGATTTTTCCGCCGATGGTCATACCCGCTGCAAGCCCGATCATGTTGGCCTCAGCAATACCTGTTTGGAAAAATCGATCTGGGTTTGCTTTTTGAAAAGCGTCCATTTTTAAAGACCCTGTGAGGTCCGCACAAAGTGCAACTACGTTTGGATGTGTTTGTCCTAGTTCTGCTAAACCTTCTCCGAAACCAGAGCGCGTATCTTTGTTACCGAAAATTTCAAATTCCATGCTTATAAAGTTAAATTAGTTGTATTGAGGGTTGCGATATTAAATTTCTTCTCTTTGGTATAGGCACTTGAGCGTTGGTCTTTCTCGCGGTATACCACTTTGTATGAACCTGGTTGTAAGTTCCAAACACCTGCTTTTTGATTGTCTTTGAGGTCCAAGACCCACTCCCATTGTCCTGGGTTTCTTTCATAAAAAACTTGACCCACTAACACTTTTTGAGAAGTATAGGTGAGTTGACCAGCGGCCACGACATCGATGTTGGTCAATCTTGATTGGTCAATTTTGACTTCTTTGTAGGTGCGAGGCAAAGTTAAAATTTCAAGTTGGTAGGTGCCTACCAGATATTTTTGTGTTTCACCTAGTTGCTGAACATTGAGTGTCTGGCTAGATGCGTTTTGTATAATTCTGGTTTCAATTTTTGCCGTTGTGGGGCTTTTTAAGGAAGTGATTTTCAACTGACCCTGCCCTGCATCTACCGGAATGATATTGTGTGTATGGGGTTTAATAACGATGTTCTTGACCGAGACAGCAGGTACTGTATTGACTTGTAAGTCGTATTTGAAAGCTGGGTCTAGGAACAGCGTATCGGGCAGACCTTTTCTATTGAGCGTATGTACAAAGGTGTACTTAAGATTTTGGGTGCCGGCCTCATACAAAAACATACTTACGTCGGTTTCAAGTGGCTTTCCTTCTACCGTATTCAAGTTGATTTGAGCGCTGGTATTTTGCAATGCTTTATTGAGTACGTTGCCCAGTACGTTGCTGAAGGCTTCCTTACTTTCGGCATCTGTGTAACTGCCAATGCACTCAAATTTATCGAGATACGATAAGTCCATTCCCAAACCAATGACAAACGGAGTGACTTTCACACCTTTATCGCGAAGTTTACGTGCAATAATACAAGGGTCGTTGTCACAAGATTCAAGGCCATCTGTGATCAATATGATGAAATTTCTGGCTAAAGTATCCGGAAAATCTGCAGCAGCAGCCTCAAGAGATCTGGCAATTGGGGTAGCACCTTTTGCCTGCAAGCCCCTAATTTTCATTTTAATGGGGTCAATGTTGTTTGGAGCAAAGGGCACTTCAAGTTTGGTGTCTTGACAATCTTGGTAGGTATTGGTAACGACCGATTGGTGGCCATAAACGCGCAGTGCTATTTCTAGATCTGGAACTTCTTTGAGCCCGTCGAGACTTTTAACCAATACTTCCTTGGCGGCTGCCATTCGGGTTTGGTTGTTCCAATCCAGATTCATGGAATTGGATGCATCTAGAATAAAAAGTATGCGTGTCATGGGTTGTGACCAGCAAATGCTCGTCAGGAACAACAACCAAATCACGCTTATTTTTCTCACTAGTAGTCGCCGAGAGTTTCTTCTAATTGTTGTAATGCGGCCTCGAGTTGTTCTGCATTTGGAGCAACACCGTGCCATTTGTGAGAACCCATCATGTAATCAACACCTTGACCCATTTCAGTTTTCATGATAATAACAACGGGTTTACCCTTTCCTGTAAGCGCTTTTGCGGCTTGCATAGTGGTGCGGATGCTATCAAAGTCATGCCCGTTCATTCTCAAGACTTCCCATCCAAAAGCTTGCCATTTTTGACCAAGGTCACCTAAAGACAAAACTTGATCGATGTCGCCGTCGATTTGTCGGCCGTTGTCGTCGATGGTTGCGATGATGTTGTCAACTTTATTTGCAGCAGCATACATCGCCGCTTCCCAAATTTGACCCTCTTGTAGTTCGCCATCGCCATGCAGCGTATAAACAATACTTGGATCATTATTTAGTTTCTTAACCTGTGCGGCTCCTACTCCTACAGAAAGACCTTGACCTAGAGAACCTGAAGCCATGCGGATTCCTGGTAAACCCTTGTCTGTTGATGGGTGCCCTTGTAAACGGGTAGATAACTTTCTAAAAGTGCCTAATTCAGAAACAGGAAAATATCCTGCGCGAGCCAAAACACTATACCAAACCGGTGAAATATGTCCGTTGGATAAAAAGAAGAGGTCTTCATTTTTGCCATCCATGCTAAAAGAAGCAGCGATGTGCTTCATTTGCTCAAAATATAAATAAGTGAGGAAATCTGTGCAGCCCAAAGAACCACCTGGGTGGCCTGAATTAACTGCTGAAACCATTCTGACGATATCTCTTCTTACTTGCGAGGCTATTCTAACCAATTCTTTGTTTTCCATAAATTAAATCTTGGGTTTTCAGCTTACAAAGCTACGTTTAATTATGCTTACTTTTGCATTAAAAATAGAGATCCATGATCAGTTTTGCCGACGAAATACAACAAGGAATACCTACTGAGCTTCCAAAACCAAAAGCTTATGATCCAAATGTAAATCATGCACCTAAGCGCAAGGAAATACTGAGCCCTGAAGAGAAAAAATTGGCTATTCGCAATGCGTTGCGGTATTTTCCAAAGGCACAACATGCTGAACTCGCCGCTGAATTTGCGCAAGAGCTGGCTACTTATGGCCGCATCTACATGTATCGATTCATGCCCGAGCACCCGATTTTTGCCAGACCAATTGACCAATATCCAGGCAAGAGCGAGCAGTCAAAAGCAATCATGCTCATGATCCAAAATAATTTAGATCATCGTGTGGCGCAGCACCCACACGAACTCATTACCTACGGAGGAAATGGTGCCGTATTCCAAAATTGGGTACAGTATCGCCTCACCATGAAATATTTGTCTGAAATGACCGACGAACAAACACTCGTGATGTATTCCGGACACCCTATGGGCCTATTTCCGTCTCATACAAATGCACCAAGAGTTGTGGTTACCAACGGCATGGTTATACCCAACTATTCTAAGCCAGATGATTGGGAGCGCTTTAATGCACTCGGTGTGTCGCAATACGGTCAAATGACAGCAGGTTCTTATATGTATATCGGGCCACAGGGGATTGTACATGGCACCACAATTACAGTGCTTAATGCCCTCCGACGCATTGCGAAAAATCGCGAGGACATCAAAGGGAAAATATTTGTTACGGCAGGTTTGGGTGGCATGTCAGGTGCACAACCCAAAGCAGGCAATATTGCCGGCGTAATCTCTATTACCGCTGAAGTAAACCCTAAAGCGGTTCACACCCGTCATTCACAAGGATGGGTGGATGAAGTTTTTGACAACCTCGATGCACTCTGTCAGAGAGTTCGTGCGGCGCAGGCCATCCACGAAGTTGTATCATTGGCCTACTTAGGCAATGTGGTCGATATCTGGGAGCGCTTTGAATCAGAAGGTATTCATATTGATTTAGGTTCTGACCAAACCTCATTACACAATCCTTGGGCTGGTGGTTATTATCCTGCTGGGCTTAGCTTTGAACAGGCCAATGAGTTAATGGCAACTGATCCCGAAAAATTCAAAGTATACGTCCAAGAAAGTTTAAGAAGACACGCGGAAGCGGTCAACAAGCACACGGCCAAAGGCACTTATTTCTTTGACTACGGAAACGCATTTTTACTCGAGGCTTCAAGAGCTGGGGCCGATGTCATGGCCTCCAATCATATTGATTTTAAATATCCGTCTTATGTGCAAGATATTTTAGGCCCTATGTGCTTTGATTTTGGGTTTGGACCTTTCCGTTGGGTTTGCGCCAGCGGTGACCCTCAAGATCTCGAGAAAACCGATGCAATTGCCTGTGCTGTCTTGGAAGAAATGATGCGCAATAGCCCAGAAGAAATCCAGCAGCAAATGGCAGACAACATCCAATGGATTAAAGGGGCACAACAAAATAAACTGGTTGTTGGGTCTCAGGCACGCATTTTATATGCTGATGCCGAAGGTCGCATGCTCATTGCCGCTGCCTTCAACAAAGCCATTGCAAACGGTGAAATTGGCCCTGTTATTCTCGGACGCGACCATCACGATGTTTCTGGCACAGATTCCCCATACAGAGAAACTTCCAACATTTATGACGGCTCTAGGTTTACAGCCGACATGGCTATTCAGAATGTCATTGGAGATAGCTTCCGTGGCGCTACTTGGGTGAGTATTCACAACGGAGGTGGCGTTGGTTGGGGTGAGGTCATTAACGGTGGCTTCGGTATGCTCCTCGATGGTTCTGAACAAGCGCAACGCAACCTCACAAGTATGCTGCATTGGGATGTCAATAACGGTATTGCCAGAAGAAACTGGGCGCGCAATGAAAATGCAACTTTTGCTATCAAACGCGCCATGGAAGCAGAACCTCTATTGAAAGTTACTTTGCCGAATCTAGTGGATGACCAACTTTTGAATGAATTATTCAACTAGTTAGGCCTAATGCTGTGCAGCAGGAAAAGCATCTGACAGAAAATTTCCCTTACTGGTGGGCATTTGAAAATGATAGATCTCAGCTATTGTTTTTGAGATGTCTATCATTTCTGCCTCTTCGTTTACGATTTTTCCTTTTGGTGTGTCTGGGCCCAAAACCAAGAGTGAAATATGACGGCAACCCTCGCACCAGCAACCGTGGTTTACAAAGCCAGAGCGTACGCCGTCTAAGTGTCGGCCGTGGTCATTGGTAATCATCAGGGTAGTTTGGTCTTTCAGCACAGGATTTTGCTGGATCATTTGCCACAACTGTGCCGCATATTTATCCGATTGCGTGATGGACTCTAAATATTTCTCCCAATTGTTGGCGTGGCCATAAACATCAACTGCCAACAAATTGATCAACATTAGTTGGGGAGGATTTTCACTCTTGACCAATTCAGTGACCTTCGCAAAGGTTTTATCATCTCTGCCATAGCCGAGGCCATTTCCATTAGGTCCGCAATAGGTGCTGGCTACATACTGATTGTGCCACTTTTTGTGTGTGGTATTGACCAATACATCGAGTTTACCTTTACTCGCTACCACATACGCTGCCGTAGAATCTAGGCCTGTACTTTTCAAAAAGTATTGAAAGATATTGGGTTGCTTGGGCAAAGCGGTACCTGCATTAGAAATGCGCTGATAGTTTCCAGTCACTATGGCCGTATGGCCAGGAACCGTAAATGTGGGGCCGTTGTTTTTAAATTGCGCGTAGAAAGTTCCTTCTTTTTTGAGTGAGTCACAGAGCAAGGGGCTGTATTTACAGGTCGGTTCGCCATAAGTTTCAGCGTAACGTGGGCCGTCAATGACTAAAACAAATACATACTTGGTTTTAAATTCAGGTGCCTTTTGTTGGGCAAAAAACCAAGAAGAACATAAAAAATGAACCGTAGTCGCGAAAATCAACTTCTTCATGGCTTAAAAATACGCAGAAATAAGCAAAGAAGGTGCTTTCTTAAATGCGCTGTAATTTAAGCACGGTTTGAGGTTTGTTATTGCTTGAACATCTCAAAATGTAAAAACCAACCTGTGGCAAAGTCAATTTTTCGCTTGTATTTGTAGCCATAATTGTTTGTATCAATTTGCCAGAAATATCAAATAATTCTAGCATATCATTGGCTTGTAGACCATTAATTTGAAGTGTTTCGGAAGTTGGGTTCGGATAAACCTCAATTGGAGCAACATTCATGTCATTTATACCGGCAAGGTTCGCATCATAGACAACGCGAATCGGGATGCTTTTCGTTACCGACTGCGCTGGGATACCGTTGTCAGTAGTTTCAATCTGAATGTGATACAAGCCAGGTTGCACACCCGTTGCATCAAAAGTAAGGTCGAATCCGGTAAACTCATTGCTGACGCTGTTCGTGAGGTAAGTGAGTGCAGTTGGCTCGTCGCAGGTAATGGTTGTTGTTAATATTTGACCAATTTCAGGAGTGCTGATACCAATTGAGAAATCAATGGCATTCAAACTTTTCAAGGTGTCGCCGGTATAGACATCTATGGTATCGCAAATACCGCTACTCATGACAAGCGGTGGAATGTTTGAGTTGGTGTTGGCCAAATCAAAGTAGATTTCTTGCCCATCCAAAAAATCAACACCATCATTTGCACTATATGGTCCGTCAAAAGCTACACCCGGAGCATCAAACTGCCCAACTTGGAAATAATTGATGCCATTACCAATGTTTACGCCTACAGTGGCTGGTGAGCCGCCAAAACCATTTGAGCCACCAGAAGCAGAACCAGTTGTCCATTGCATGTCTCCATAACAAAAAGAAACGTTGTTGCCGTTTGGAATCAGGGTGTCTAAGCCGTCAGAAATGATCAATTGAAAAGTATTGAGCTTGTCTTCCATCATGTTGAAGTATCCTACGTGGTCCCAAACAATCACTAATGAATGTGGATTCAATTTATACCAAACATTGCCGCCATTGGTAGAGCGTGTATCGACATCTGCCCAGAAAGGCGCAATCATATTAAAAGATGGGTCTGGAAATGGGTAAGCTGTAAAGGTAAAATAAGGCTGAGAAAAGGAGATGTTTCCGTTGTTGTTGATATACAGACTGTCATAAGAAGTCCCGTAAAAATTAAAATTAAATGGTAGAGAAATACTATTCGAATAGAGGTCATCGTTTGGCAACATAGCCAATTGAAAAGTGGAATCTAATGGGATTAAACAGTCACACAAGCCCGTTTTTTGATCTTGAGGGCCAGCGTAATGTTGGGTTACTGCTGCCAAGCTTGGCGCAATAAATTCAGCGCCAGTTAGGGTATTATTTTGTTTAAGCACTTGATATTGCTTGGAGTCTAAAACTAACTTTTGAGCACTTACCATTTGGATAAGAAACAAACTGCAGAAAAGATAAAGTAGTCGCATGGCGTTGTTTTTTAATAAGTTGAGGGTTAAATTAAACCAATAAATTGAAAGAAGCTAAAATCCCAAGTGACAAAATCGGCTTAAAGACAAACAACGACTTAATTTCTTTGTTTGTTTCTTTGGATGCAATACCATTAAAGTGGTAAATTTGCAGGAATTATATTGTTTTATTTATAATTAATCTAAATAAAATTAAATGCTAACTGTTACAGATACCGCTAAAAAGCAAGCCCTGCGCCTCATGGAGGACGAAGGGAAAGATGGTTTCTTTATTCGCGTTGGAGTTCAAGGAGGTGGTTGTTCAGGTCTCATGTACCAACTCACTTTTGACAACGAGGAAAAAGAAGGTGACATGAGCTTTGAAAATAATGGCGTTAAAGTCGTTGTCGACAAAAAAAGTTACCTCTACCTGGTTGGAACAACCCTTGATTTCTCGGGCGGTTTAAACGGTAAAGGTTTTGTATTTCAAAACCCAAATGCAGACCGCACTTGTGGCTGTGGGGAATCTTTTTCTGTATAACATGTCAAACTACACTGAAAACGACCTCGCCAAGGACCTCGAAAACCAAGAATACAAATTTGGTTTTG
>JBIPMW010000314.1:0-3512 GCA_044376455.1 Crocinitomicaceae bacterium
TTTGGACTTTTAGCCATGCACGATCAACAAGGACAAGGAACCATCCAAACATCCATGATTGGGGGTATCTATTCTTACAACCTCAAAGTGAATCGTAAGTTCTCTTTAATGTTTGGTGCCAGAGCGGCCTATTTTCAAAAATTCTTAGACTGGGACAAACTTACTTTCGGTGACATGATTGACCCACGTCGCGGTTTCATTTACCAAACAGGTGATGTGCCACGTGGAAACGGGCGTCGCGGATTTTTTGATGTGAGTGCTGGTTTTGTTGGTTTTACAAAAAACTTCTATTTCGGTGGTGCTGTGCATCATTTGAACCGACCAGACGAATCCATGATTCTCGGTGAGTCAAGGCTTCCAATGCGTTTTACTGGGCATGCCGGAGCAAATATAAAAGTTGGTCAGCGCGGTCGTTACTCTAGCTCAACTTACATCTCACCAAACATTATCTACCAATACCAAAATGGGTTCCAAGAACTCAATATTGGTGCTTACTTGAAATACGAAAACTTTACATTAGGTGCTTGGTACCGTAATCGCGACGCCTTCGTCATGACAGTGGGCATCAACACAGACAAATTCAAGATTGGCTACAGCTATGACCTTACTGTTTCACAACTAGGAAACGGTACTTCCGGAGGTTCTCATGAAGTTTCCATGGGTATCAACCTAAAATGTAAAAAGAAACCAAAGAACTTTAGAAAAACTTCTTGTCCGTCTTTCTAAACGTAACCAAATTAATATTTGAACTTAAAGTTATAAATTCAAACATATGAAGCGAATGATTCAAAACATATTCGGAATAGCACTAGCCGCCACGTTAGTGCTTTCTTCATGTACAAAAGAAACCTCCTCAGCCACAGGTTGGGAATTCAACAATTTCAAAAATGGAGGTTTTGAAAAATTTGATGCCAAAGAACAAGAAGCTGGCCCAGGTTTGGTCATGATCGAAGGTGGTACCTTTACCATGGGTAGAACTGAGCAAGACGTCATGTCTGACTGGAATGCCCGTGCTTCTCGCGTAACCGTAGCATCATTCTACATGGACCGCACAGAAGTAACCAACTTCAACTGGTTGGAATACATGTACTGGATGCGCCGCGTATACAACAAAACCTATCCACACGTTTATAAAAAGTGTTTGCCCGATACGCTTGCTTGGAGAGCCGCTCTTGGTTACCGTGAAAAATACGTAAATTACTACTTGCGCCACCCATCATACCGCGACTACCCAGTTGTTGGTGTTTCTTGGTTGCAAGCCAATGATTTCTGTAAATGGCGTACCGACCGTGTCAACGAAGCCATTTTGGTACGCGAAGGAATTCTAAGCTGGCACTTTGCTGACGAAGGTGATGTGGGTGCAGCTTTAGTTGAAGACAAGGCTAACAAATATACTTCTGTACCAGAAAACATGTTCTCTACAGAAAACTACCTCAATGGTAACTATAATGTTGAAACTGATGACAAAGGATATACCCTCACAAAAGATGGTACTAAACTTCCTAAAACGCCAAAGGTAACCAAAGAAGAATCTTCACAATACGGAAGAAAACCAGGTTCCAAGGTTCCGCGTGATCCTTATCAACTAGAGCAATATGATCCAGTATATGCTGACAAAGATAATGGCCGTTTAGGAACGCGCCCAGTGCGCATGGAAGATGGTATCCTTTTACCTTCTTACCGCCTCCCTACTGAAGCTGAATGGGAATTCGCAGCACTTGGTTTGATTGGTAACCTCGATGAAGGAACTGAAAACATCAACGATCGTCGAATCTATCCTTGGGATGGTCACTACGTTCGTCATGACGAAGAACAATATGCTGGTGCGATACAAGCCAATTTCATGCGCGGAAAAGGCGACATGATGGGCGTGGCAGGTCGTTTGAACGACGGTGCTGACATCACAGACAAAGTAACTTCTTTCTGGCCTAATGACAACGGTCTTTATCACATGGCTGGTAACGTTTCAGAATGGGTGATGGATGTATATCGTCCTATGACATCTGAAGTAGCTGAAGAATTCATGCCATTCAGAGGTAACAAGTACCAAACGCAATTGATGGTTCCAGATGGTCTTCACGACCGTCCTGTCAAAGCTAATGAAAACATCTACGATGTACATGGCATGAAAGAATTCGTCAACGAATTTGCTCGTGTGAAGTACTTGGCATACGCCAACAAAGCATACAACGATACGCAGAGCGGTTCACAAAATGGCTACACCGGAAACATCCCGGATCAAAAGAAAATTGATGCTGAAATCCTTGCTAACGCCGAGAACCATTACAAACTTGTAAATAGCCTCATGAACCAGTATGCAGGGAAAGTCAAGCCTGCAGATAAAAAAAGTGTAACTGACGAAATCGCCAAATTAAACAAAGCGATTACAGACAAAGATTACAAAAATCTTACTGCTATTTCAGAAGGTGTGACTAAGGCTTTACAAGAGGCTGGAAGTGCTAACACTGACCTACAAACGGTATTCACTGAATTGCAAAAGCAAAAACCTGAGCCTGCTCAAAACAGTGCTGCTCCGAAAGGTGTCAACGATGCTGCCATGACTTCTAGAATCATGTCAAGACAAGACCCAAGAGCCTACCAGTTTAATAAGCCTTCTGACTACTACATTTCTAACAACAGAAAGTACAGTAATCAAGAAAAAAGACAATTTGCTTTCCTAGATACCATCAACCTGTTCTTAGATACTGCCATTACCTTATACAATCAAGGTAAAACGGTAGCGGCATCAGCGTACGTTGAAAGAGTATTCTTTAATTCTAAATTGCCGAGCCAATTCAAGGATGACTACGGAAATGGTCAACCACTTGAAATGGTAACCATCATGAACGACGCTTATCAAAGAGAAGCTAGCCAAGATATGGACCCTGCAAGCTTTGGTTATTTCGTAAAGCCTACTCCAGACGACGAGCTTACCAAAACAGCACTTTTTGAGGCCATCTCTATTAACTACAACTTTGCAGCTTACTTTGCAGATCCTGAACTAACTACTTGGGTTCAGACGCTCAGAAATGGTCTAAGTGAGTTTGTTACCACTACAAAAGGTAGCCAACGTTGGAGAGATGTAACTGTTGAAGAAAATGTGGGCCGTATCAATTACCGCAAGGATGACTACATCGATTACCTCGATGGCGATATCGAATCTTCTATCTACTATGACAACAACAAGAGAAAAGAAGAAATCAACAACGGTATCCGTGATCCTAAATTGGTAATGTACCAAAGCGAACATGAAAACTATAACCTCAACAATGATCAAATCATTGCAGGTAAAGCAGGATGGCCTACTACGCTCATTTCTGACAAGAGCCGTGTTTACAAAGGTGGTTCGTGGGCAGACAGAGCTTACTGGTTATCCGCCGGTAACCGTCGCTTCCTAGACGAAGACAAAGCTTCTGCAACGATTGGTTTCCGTTGTGCGATGGACAGAGTCGGAAGTTCAAGAAGACCAGATTTGAAAGAATAATTCACTTCAATCATACAAAAGCCCGCTT
>JBIPMW010000407.1:0-3494 GCA_044376455.1 Crocinitomicaceae bacterium
TTCGCCATTTGAAACCTCGATGATTTCATACAATGCGGGTTGCGACTTGCACCCTAGGAAAAAGTAAACACAACAACAAAGACAACAACAAGAAACACGAGAAACCATTCCATTATTCACCTCCATAACGCCGCCCCGAAGTGGGTTGGCAAAAGCCCCGAGAGGGATTTGAACCCTCGCCCGCTACCCGCTCGCCCAAAAAAGGCAAGCCAATAACGTGTTCCGCCGCAATAACTTCCGGGGCAAAAGGATCGGGCAGGATTGGCTACCTGCTTGGCGTGGGATACACGATGTTCCGACCACGCCGCCGATCCTGGTTCGCTATTCCGCTGGACCCTCGATCGCTGGTAGTTCGTTGCGGGTAAGCGCGACGCGATTCAAGGGCCTGGATTCTACGTCGATGATATCGCTCTCGACGTCAGCCGATAAAGCCCGTTGAGCATCGGTATCGTCGATTACGCACCATCCTCGGGCTATTGCGTAGTGCATCGCCGTTTTCATCGCTTGCGGGGTATACCATGCGTGCCAAGGGCTTGAGCCTTTAGACCAATCTCCCTTCGGGCTTTCGGCGTACTTGTACGAATCCGATACGTCTCGGCGTTCGTGAATAAGTTTCTTTGGAACCCATCCAGCATAAACAAGCGTCCCGGTATCGAGTCGCTTGACCAAGACCACAACGCCCCGCAATTCCGCTTCGGTCGTCGGCGGGTTGTCCAGATCCATCGACCGGATGATAACGTCGCCGGTCTCAGTTACCTCGATCTGATCGCTGTGGCTGATCGGGATCGCGACCATGTGCGCCCCCGCTCGATTCGCCAAGGCGTTAAGCCCTCGATGGGATAGCTGATACGTCAACTGCGGGTCTTCGCCCTGCCGGGGCCTCCTGGGAATCGCATAGGCCAAAGCGGTTGCCCCGGTCCCAGGATAGATCCCCGTAAGAGCCGAAATTGCGACTACCCGACCAATGCTTTCGACCGTGCAAAGGTCAAAGTCCTTCGGATCTCTAGCTGCCGCCCTGGATGCCGCCAATGCCGCTGAGACGCGCCCGGATGCCTCTTTGGCCCTTTCTTCACCGACCATGCTTTTGAGCATTGGGAAGCTAATTTCGTAGCATCGCTCGCGAAACGTAAGAACCTTCCTAGCCGCCTGAACCACCGCAACGGCCCCCGCTGCCTGCTTGCCCGATAGCGGGATCTCTACCGCTGGCTGTTTTCCCGTAGGGATCTCTACCGCCGTCGCTGGTTGGTCTGTTGTCGTTTTTGTCACCGTCATTCTCCTCTTGTCTTTACTTCGATCTCCGCTGCCATTCGTTGTGATCGGACCTTCCAATCACCTGATTGCTTTCGTTCGGCGTATTGCTCAATAAGCCGCATGTATTCTTCGCGCCCCTTGTTGATCGACTTTTCGCCAAGCCGGTAAACGTGGGAATCGTAGGGCTTTTTCGATCGCACCGCCCCGAACAAAAAATCAAATCGTTCGCCGTATCGTAGTTCCATCATGTCGACATACATCGCCTGTTGCCGATGGTAGCCAAGCTTGCCAGCCGACCAAGACCATTCGTATTCGCTTGGGTCTTGGGTCGACTTTAGGTCGACAATTACTTTCAACTCAGGACAAACAAAGTCTAGCTTGCACTTGAGGGGGATCGTAAAGCCGCCAACGGTCGCATGACCGAATGACTCAAACTCGAAAAACTTCTCGGCCCGGCTTGCCATTATCGCCGCAATCTCAGGGTGGGATTGAAAGGATTTGGCGATAGCGTGACCCTCGGCAAATTCCTCTTGGATGAGAATCGTTCGCCCTTCGCTAAGACTTGCCGACGCCTCAAGCCACGCCTTGAACTTCTTGGACTCCCTGCCGTAGACATTTTCGGTGGTCGGATTGATCGGCCCATCTAGGACCAAGTATTCCGCGCCGAACTTTTCAGGCTCCAAGGCTAGCATGTGAACCGCCGAACCAAGCCGCATCGCGTCGGTTTCTTCCGATTCCATTTTCTCGGCAGGGTCGGTAGTCACGTAAGTTTTGTAGAACGTCCAGGGGGATCGCTTCAAAAGCGATAGCATGGAATTTGAAACTGCGTCGATTTTGTAATAGTCACTCATGGCTAGTCCCCTTAAAGTTGACCAGCCTAAGCACCGATACCATCGACGCCGCCAAAGCAATCGGAACTGCAACCCACCAGGGAGCCGCTTGCAACACAAGCCAAAGAACCAAAACGAATGGCACGATAGCGCAGAGCGCGATCAGTACGAGCATAATCAGGAGGCCAAGATAGTTGGCTGGTAGTAGGATTTTTTTCATCGACTCACCCCCCTATCTTGATCGTCGCTTAGCCCCTCATCCAATTCGCTTGAGTGCATCGGCAACGGATTGACGCCCTCCGCCACCGGATCGGCAGACAGTCGCTCGATGAGTGCGTCGGCGTGATCAACCGCCCAATCAGCAATCAGACTTGTGGTACTACCATTGACTAGGTTGGAATTTGCCAGCATCCCCTGCATCGCCATCGCTGCGATCTGTCGACGGCTTGGCTTTTGTTGTGCGTCTTCGATGGCCCGAGCCGCTAGCGTGAAGATGTCTTCGCTAGTTGGGTTCATGTTACCAAGAGCATTCCATAGCCTTGCAAGCCCTGGCTTAAATTCCTCTGGCGTGCATTCAAAATCAAAGTTGTATTCATTCGCTCCCATAAATCACCTCAGCAAAAATCTGTAAAAGAATCGCAACAACTCCGCCGGCAAACAATGCTCGGCAGATCTCGACGGTATCAATCACGGTACGCCTCTTGCATCGCCATCGACTCAGGGGAAGCCTTGCGGGCTTTGTTCGCTCGATCCATCAGCCCCCATAAGGTGGCACCGCATCCGAAAGCAGAGCCGAGCGTAAAGCCGCCGACGAAAAAACAGAGTAGGAGGATTGTCATTATTTGAACTCCACATCGATAGCTTTTTTGAGCATCGCTTGCAAGCCCTTCGTCTTGAGTCGGTCAACCATCATGGACCACGCGCCGAGCGTTCGTTGGTTCGGGTATTTCCTGTCCATAATCCGAGCGACCTCCGCAGGGCCCCGACCCTCCGAATAATGCGAATCGACCTCGATCAGCTCATTGCGGGTATATCGCATGTTATTGCGTGCTGGCACCGCTGCCACCTTCGCCGCCTTGTCTTGCGCCAACCGCGTCGATACGCTTTCATGGGCCAGCGTAGCAACCGGCTCAAGTAGCTTTTTCGCCAACTCGACTTGATCGGCGTGACACCAGACCTGCGAAAGATTGCTAGCGGTAGCCGACACCGCTGGCCGATCCTCCCCCGTCTCGATCCAGTATTCCGCACAAAGCCGCTGCCACTCAGGGGGCCAGCCTTGGAAAATTTTTAACGCCTCGAATTTGTTCATCGTTTCAGTCTCCAAAAAGGTTAAGAACTTCCATTTCGATCCGCAATAACGCTGCATCTTCGGCATCGATGGGTCCGCAGTTGTCGACCCTCCACCGATGCTTG
>JBIPMW010000199.1:0-3493 GCA_044376455.1 Crocinitomicaceae bacterium
TCCAATGTCAGGAGCACCAAGACAGGAAAGAACAGTCGTTGTTCTTGAAGAAGATAACAAACAAGAAATTGTGGCGCCATTGAGTTCGCCATTTCAAAGCATAGCTCAGGCACCTATTCAAACGCCAGTTCAAGAAGTTCAAGCTCAAGATGAACCTTTCATGAAAGAAGTGGAGTTCGAAACTACTGCTACTGCACCGATTTTTACCCCGAATCCAGCTGCTGCTCCTGAGAAAACCACTTTTAATCTCTACGATGAGCCTGCAATTGAGCCTGTTTCTGAAGTAGAAGCAGCACAACCTGCACCTGCCATGACTTGGGATGTTTTTGATGTACAGACTGAAGAAACCGCGCCTGTTCAAAATCCATTCGTAGAAGCACAGGTTCCACAAGATGCAGCGCCTGTTGTAAAGCACATCTTAGAAGACGAAGCCATTCAGAAAGTCAACCTTGAGGAGCCCAAAAGAATGCTGAGCCCAGAGGAGCAAATGCGCAAAGTTCAAGAACGTGTTGCCAGAATTCAAGAATTCACCTCGAAGCTCAAAAGACCGGAAGGCATCATCGAATTCGAAAACGAACCAGCTTTTGTGCGCCGTAATATTGCCCTACAACAAACACAACCAAGTGCAACTGAGCAAGTGTCTCGTTTTGGAATTACTGCAGATACCGAAGGTAATTCTAGCCTTCGAAACAATAGCTTTCTTCACGATAACGTAGACTAGTCATGAGTTTTACAGAACGCATTAATGCGGATATCAAGAGCGCTATGCTCGCCAGAGAAAAAGAAAAATTAGCAGCACTTAGAGATATCAAATCTAAATTGCTGCTTGAAGCAACCTCAGGCGCTTCTGGTGAAGTTTCTGATGAAACCGCCATCAAAATTTGTGTCAAGCTACACAAACAAAGAATGGAAACTTATGCCTTGTATCAAGCTCAAAATCGTGAAGATCTCGCTGCCGAAGAGCTTTTTCAAGCACAAGTGATAGAAGCTTATTTACCTCAAATGCTGACTGAAGAAGAATTGCGCGCTGAAGTTTTGGCTGCTAAAGCAAGCACTGGTGCCCAAGGCCCTCAAGATATGGGTAAAATAATGGGTGTGCTTTCTGCTAAATTAGCTGGAAAAGCTGACGGTAAGGCCATTGCCGCTATGGTAAAAGAAGTATTGGCACAATAGCCATGAAAATTGAACTTGCCCAATTAATACAAACACTCAATCAGCGTGGATGGTCTCCGGCCACCTCGACGAACTATTCATTTCTTGACGAGCACCAACAATGTTGGGTATCGCGCTCTGGCGTCAACAAAGCCCATTTCACCGAACATGATTTCATGACCATCGATCGCGATGGTATAGGAACAGGTGCCTTCCATGGCATCAGGCCTTCGGATGAGACAAAAATTCATTTATGGATTTACCAAAATTTTGCTGACGCAAAAGTAATTTTGCACAGTCATTCGAAATACCCAGTTCTCATTTCTCAGTATAACGAGCATTTTTTTAGTGTCCAAGGATACGAGCTTCAAAAAGGTTTTAAAGGCTGTCAAACACACCTTGACACGCTTCAAATCCCCATTATAGACAACGATCAAGATATGGAAATTTTGTGTGCAGGACTTACTGAGCGCAAATCTGATGTGCAACATCATTGTTTCATCATTGCTGGTCATGGTACCTATGCATGGGGAGAAAATCTATTCGATGCCCAAAGGCATCTCGAGACTTTAGATTACCTTTGTGAATGTGAATTTTTACTGTAAAAATGGCCATCTTATCAGTTCCAAAATCAGGTCTTGAAATCCAAGACCCCGCTGCAATTCAAAAATACCTCAATAACCTTGGCGTTTATTTCGAGCAATGGCATTGCGATGTCATATTTTCAGATACCGCTACTCAAGAGGAAATATTGGCGGCCTATGCCAAAGACCTCAACCCTTTTATGAAAAATGGTGGTTACCTCACAGCAGATGTCATTTCTATTCATGCCACAACACCAAACTACGATGCCATTCGAGCTAAGTTTTTGTCAGAGCACATCCACACCGAAGATGAAATTAGATTTTTCGTGGATGGCCGAGGACTTTTTTGGTTCAATATAGATGGTCAAGACGTGTTCAATGTGCTTTGCGAACGTGGCGACTTAATCAGTGTTCCGGCCGGAACTAAACATTGGTTTGATGCTGGTGAGTCCAATCCGTTTGTAAAGGCGATTCGTATTTTTACGGATATGTCAGGCTGGACTCCCCATTATACCGAAGCCGGAACTGAGCTAAACTTTTCAGATTTTAAATTTCCGACTCGTGGATAAGCAAATCAAATATATTCTTACCGACATCGAAGGAACCACAAGCTCCGTGAGTTTTGTATATGAAGTGCTATTCCCTTATTTTAGAGATCATATTCAAGATCTACCCAAGCTTTCCTTGATCAATGAAGTCAAGCAAGCTTTTGCAGAGGTCATTGAAATTGTAGAGCAAGAAGAGCAAAAACATCTGACCACAACTGAGGAAGTTTTACATTATTTGCGACTTTGGTGTGAGCAAGATCGAAAAATTACACCCTTAAAGACCCTGCAAGGATTGATTTGGAAAAGTGCCTATGAATCCGGAGATATCAAAGGGCATGTTTATGAAGATGTCCCTACGGCACTTAATCAATGGCGTGCAAGTGGTCTTAAATTAGGTGTATTTTCATCCGGTTCAATCGCTGCTCAAAAGTTATTGTTTCGTTTCAGTGATTTCGGCGATCTAACAGCGCATTTTTCTAACCATTTTGACACCAATACAGGTTCAAAAAAGGAGAGCAGTACCTATACGGATATTGCAAATTTCTTGGGGCTTGAACCTCATGAGATCCTATTTCTTTCCGATGTTGTCGCAGAATTGCAAGCTGCGCAACAGGCTGGCATGCAGACAACACAATTGCTCAGAGCAGAAACCAAGCCTGAATGGCCACAGTGCGTCCATAGCTTCCTGGAAATATAAGCCCCGAATATTAGTGCTCAAATAATAAGACATAAAAAAAGCCGCTCTTGAGCGGCTTTTTCATTCAATGAAATTTCAATTAGTTGTTGGTTGGGGCACCAGCATTGTTTACCGGCATTCCGCTTTCTGGAGCTGGACCAACTTCACCTTTAATGCGGATCACTTTATTTGGCTCGTTAATAGCGTTAGAAGTGATTGTTACGCTTTTGTTAATAGGACCTGGACGGTTGGTGTCGTATTTTACACGGATTGTTCCTTTTGCACCTGGTGCAATTGGCTCTTTCGGCCATTCAGGAACAGTACAACCACATGAACCTTTTGCGTTTGAAATAATCAAAGGTTCATCACCTGTGTTTTTGAATTCAAAACTACAGTATGGCTCTCCACCGTATTTGATGTTGCCGTAGTCATGTACTTCTTTGTTAAATTCAATTTTAGCACCTTTTTCAATTTGTGCACTTACGTTGTTCAGGCCAAGAATAGCCAAGAATACTACTCCAAAAGAAAGCAAT
>JBIPMW010000380.1:0-3491 GCA_044376455.1 Crocinitomicaceae bacterium
CGCTAGTTAGGGAGAGGAATGTAAAGATTTATTCAATTGTAGCTTTTAATACAGTTGTGGGGAGGGGTGTGTGTATTGTTTACCTAAAACCAATTCAAAGCGAACAACAAATGATAAAACTATCCAGATTATCAACAGTTAAAAACCTCACAAGGTTAGCTTTAGTTTGATGGTTCTTTTTATTTCGATAATGCTTTTAGCGAAGGATCTACCTCTAATTCTATTGGAGACAACTGGAATGTAAAAGCTCCTCATGGAGAGGGTTTGAACCTTCATCCTGATATACTTTTTGCTCGTTTTGCGAATTCTTCTAGTACAGAGACGTTTAAACATGAATCACATTTTAATATCAGGACTTACAATTATGCACTGGGTCAATTGACTGGTAAGCAACCATCAGATTTTGACTTTTGCAATCAAACTTGTATTAACGGTACTGTTCGGATACTAGATGTTTCTTTAGTGCATACACCAGAACCAACTTCAGTCCTCGGCTTCCTCGCGCTTGGTACACTCGGTGCAGCTTCAACCCTCAAGCGCCAACTAAAACCCTCTAAATCCAGCGAAAAAGAAACCACAAAAGTCGGCTAAATTGCTTCTAAAAATACCATAAATGCCCCTTCAATCAATCTTGAGGGGGTTTATTTTTTTGACCGTGTTTCTACTAATTAATTTTTATTAATTAATTGGTCATACTAAATCCGTTGAGTATAGGCTAGTTATGAGGAGAGGCACTCATGCAAGAGGCACTCATGCAAAGGGGAAAATAAATAATCAGTTTTTAATAACCAGATTTAGTATGAGTTCCTAAATCCACAGAACATCCCAAAATATCTTCTAAATAATACTGTACTTGCAGAAGTTGAAAAAAACTACGTCTTTTTAATTCCGATAAGTCTGGCTATGTAATTTATTCGGCGATGTCCTCTAACATTCTTTGAATCTCTTCTTCCGTTACGTCATTTCTTCGACTAACATTTAAAATATCTCCTTCTTTTAATTGTTCGAGTATATTCTCGGCTAGTCTTTTCGTATAGGTTCGTTTACTGGCAACAAAATCTAACTTCTCACTAAAGGGTTTCTGACAATTATCGCACTTAAATTGACGACGATTAACTTGTAGGTACACTGGTTGTCCTGAGAGCGGTAAATCTTTGACTAAATGTCGATGATTTTGGTGTAGTTTATCGCTCTTTAACCCACAACGAGGACAGGTTGCTTTTTTATTTTTCGATTCGATTCGGAAAACTATACCGATATTTTCTAGGTGTAGATAGCCTTGAATAGAGGTTCCTTCTAGGTTCAAAAATTTGTCAAGTATCATAAGTAAAATACTCTCGTTTTTGGGTATTCTATCAAATCTTAACTCTATTGTCTATCTTTTGGTATTAACCTGTTTGTGCCTTAAGTCTCTCCCTGTATGGATTTGAGCTATTTTTGGGCGTAGGCACTCTCATCGAATTTTATTTTTAGTTAATTATTTGCATAACAATTCCCGAAGAGCCAAAAGCCTCAATATTGGCCGATTTGGGCGGTTTTCCTGAGTTGCCAATTATGGAAGATTTTGAATTAATACAAAGATTGAAAAAAAGGGGTAAAATAGCCATAGTTTCTGCCGCGGTGATTACCTCGGCAAGACGTTGGCAAACATTAGGAGTCTGGAAAACTACCTTGATTAATCAATTAGTTATTATTGGTTATAATCTAAAAATTCCGCCGCGCTTGTTGAAAAGTTTTTATCGTTTATGGTCATAAAGGCTTGCTTAAAAAGTATTTTAGGTCATTGTGTAATGTAGGAGCGCAACGCTTGCGCCCATAATGTGACGTTGTCAACATTTTTCAGCCAATATCCAAGAGAGCCAAATACAATTATACAATCGAAGAAACCATACCAAAGAAGAGGTTTACATGAGCCAAACATTAGCAAAAATAATCAAAAATGCGGGGAAGGTAAGCATTACTTATTAGTGGCAGGGGCAACTCTAGCCATCCTAACCCCTTTCCAAGCCGCCCAAGCAATTGTAGGGACAGGGACAGTGACAGGCTATTTTGACAACCCCATCACGCTCCCTGGCTCAGTATACACGGGTATCGGAACCAACACCATCGAATGGGGAACGCCTTTCAATAGTGTTTCATTTACCAATCAATTGTCCTTTACTCCTTCTGACTTTACCAATCAGCCCAAGGGTCAAGACTTTGTTGCAGGGCGCTTGTATTACCGTAATGGCACTATTTTTCTCGGTACTCAGATTGATGGGGTTGATCTGATAATCAATACTACTTCCTCCGACCCAGATTTCACTCAAACATTGCCATTAAAAATCACGTTTGTGACCACCCCAAATGTTGCTGATCCTATCGCTAGTGCAGATTTCATTTACTTTACGGATTTCCCCGATCGCGGTAGTTTCAGGGTACTAGAAGGAGAAGATACCGACGTAGAAGTTATAACTCAGTTTAATTCCCTCGATCTTGTTGGTTTTGGAGCCGTGGGTGATCCTTTAAAAGGATTTTTATCACCCAGTACCGGTCCAGATCCATTTCCAGCAGTTCCAGAGCCTTCCTCGATTCTGGGGTTATTGGCATTGGGTTTACTAGGGATGGGTTCAGTATCCAACAAGCAGCGAAAATAAGCCTTTTAAGTACCGGGGAAGCTCATCTAATTTGGTATAAATTGCCTGGTGAGCGCATCTTAAACGCCATTGACAATTGTTAAGATGCGCTTACCCAGCACTGCCAGTGCTACACCGGTTCCCGAACCTTCAGCAATTTTAGGATTATTAAGTCTAGGACTTTTGGGCATCGGTTCTCAATTCAAACAAAAACGATAAATTGACAAAGTATGGGGATGGGATTTTTTCCATCCCTACTTGCGGAAAAATGCGGTCTAGAAACCTTCCAAATTTACCTCTTAATTTTAGTAAACAAATTTTTTTAAATTCCTCTGCAATTACTCAAAAAATTTTACATCTTATAGCAGACAGGTAAAAATAAAAAACTTTTCTCTGCCAAGGCACCGATCGATAGGATAATTGATCATCGGAACATCTACTCTGAGAATATGTCCCTCGATCGCCGTCAATTTCTTTATCTTTTAGGTGCTACCCTTGGCACAGCAACTCTAGGAAATTTTAACCGTCCTGCTTTTGCTGCCAATAGCCCCTATACTCTGCTTCCTCTCCCCTATGCTTATGATGCCCTAGAACCTTATATTGATAAGGAAACGATGCAATTTCATCACGATAAACACCATGCAGCCTACGTTAATAATCTCAATCTGGCAGGAGCAAAATATCCAGAATTGCAGCAAAAAACAGTAGTAGAATTAATTAAAAATCTTGACTCTTTACCCGCCGATATTCGCACCACTATCCGCAATAATGGCGGCGGCGATCTTAATCATACGATGTTTTGGCAGATTATGTCCCCCGATGGCGGTGGCGAACCAACAGGAGAAATAGGAGCGGCAATAATCGCTAAATTTGGCA
>JBIPMW010000299.1:0-3484 GCA_044376455.1 Crocinitomicaceae bacterium
ACTTCCCTGCTCCCTAGAAACCCAACTCAATTATTAAAAAATGTTGGGTTTCACTATCGTTCAACCCAACCTACGATAAGACTATGGACTAAGTAGATCATGAAAATTGACGAATTACTCAAAAACAAACGAGAAAAAATTATTGCTATTGCGGCTAAACACGGCGCAAATAATGTGCGAATTTTTGGTTCTATTGCACGGGGAGAAGCTGACGAAAAAAGCGATATTGATTTATTAATTGATTATTGTAGCGAACGTCGGAGTCCCTGGTTTCCCTTGCCGTTAATTCGAGAACTTGAAGCCTTGTTAGGCTGCAAAGTTGATATTGTTACCGAACAGGGACTTAAAGATAGAATCAGAGAGCGGGTACTTAAAGAAGCAATACCCCTCGCTCTAATAAAACTCGTATAATCTCAATGAGAAAGGCAAACAATCGTGAGCAGAAAATCTATCAAAAGCGACTTGAAGAGAATTGATGCGATGACGGATGAGAATATCGATTATTCTGATATTCCGCCGTTAAGTGATGAATTCCTTACCCAAGAAACAGTATCTTTTTCGCCATCAAAGCAGCAATTAACCATCCAACTAGATCAAGATATATTAGAATGGTTAAAAGCCCAAGGAAAAGGATATGAGACACAAATTAACTACATCTTGCGGGAAGTGATGGAACAGCAGCAGCAAAAAACAACGAACCTGATTTGATTACAAGGTTTGTTGTTGCGCTTCAGCACTCAACTCTGGCGAAAATTGGGCTAAAGTTAATTCGAGTAATCTGTATAAAACGGAGGTCGTCTATGGCAGATTTAATCGTCCGCAATATCGATGAAGCCATCGTCAAAGCTCTCAAAAAGCGAGCCAGCCAACAGGGTATCAGTGCCGAAGCCGAACACCGCAAAATCTTAGAAAAAGCCTTGCTGCAACCGCAACGAAAATCCTTGGCAGAGGTGCTATGCCAGATTCCCAACGTTGGCAACGATTCAGACTTCGATCGCATTCAAGATGACACAGCCAAACCAGTATTTAATTGATACTAATATTATTAGTAAGTGAGCAAGATTCTCACACTTATAATAAGTAGGTAGGTGTTAAAAGTTGTCAGACACCCCCCTTATCAAGGGGGGCAGGGGGGATCGAACCCAAAATCTATCTTCAATTTAATTATAACCAGCTACTTATATCTAACTTATTAGAAACGACTAGATAAATTTTTCTGAACAGCATAAATACTCGGAGATTTTTTGATGTCTTTAACTTATCGCTGTCAACGACAGAATAGCCCAATTACCCTAACGCAAGAACTTGCCAACAGTGGCGAGGCGAAAGTATGGCACACTAACTTTAATGGCTACTTAGCGAAAATCTACCACAATCCCCATAATGAACGGATAAATAAATTACAATTAATGGTGAGATATTGCCCTAGGGATCCTAACGCTCACCTTAACCATATTTCCTTCGCTTGGCCCTATTCTATCTTAGAAGATAACCAGGGAGAAGTTGTCGGGTTTTTAATGCCAAAAGTGGTGGGTTCAGAAACATTATTAAAGATTTGTACGCCCATAATGAGAAGAAAATACAAGTTAGAAACTAATTGGTATTTTCTTCATGTAGTAGCGCGGAACATAGCCGCTATTATCGAAGCAATTCACGTTAAAGGTTATGTTTTAGGAGACATAAAGCTAGAAAATATCTTAGTGAATAATCGGGGGTTGCCTACAATTATTGACACAGATTCATTTCAAGTATCAGATCCCTATAGCGGTAAAATATATCGGTGTTTAGTTGGCTCGGAAGGATTTACACCAGCGGAATTAATCGGAGTGAATCTAGCAGATGTAGATCAAACAGAAGTGCATGATCGCTTTCGATTAGGAGTTGTTATTTATTATCTACTATTCGGTGGTCCGCCGTTTCGGGGATTGTGGCAAGGAGCAGGGGATTCCCTGGAACAGTCGGAACTAATTCGACGGGGACTCTGGCCTTTTTCTGGGGATAAATTGGTTGTACCTAGTAATACTACCATACCATTAAATATTTTACATCGCGACTTACACGCCCTATTTTTGCGCTGTTTCAATGAGGGACATAAATTCCCCCACAGACGACCGACGGCTGAGGAATGGCGTGGTACTTTGGAAGCTGCATTAAATGAGGTTATACGCTGTAGTAAAATTGATAGTCATTACTACAGCAAAAGTTACGGAAAGTGTTATTGGTGTGAGCGAGCTAGTGATTTAAATTTTGATATTTTTCCGGGTAAAAGTATCGCTACTGTGACACCTACACCGTTACCTAAAGTAGCGCCTCCACCGCCATCTTCGCCATCACCTCCCCCAGCAAAGCTAACTCTATTTACCGAAAACCTACCCAAGGGAATAACACTAGAGATGGTAGGCTTACCAGCAGGTCAATTTCTCATGGGATCTCCTGACAGTGATCCCGATGCTTCGGATTCTGAAAAGCCTCAACACCAAGTTAAAGTCAACAGTTTTGCGATTGGCAAATATCTCATTACTCAGGCACAATATGAAGCGGTAATGGGAAACAATCCCTCTCAGTTTAAAAATAATCCCCAAAATCCAGTAGAAAGCGTTAGTTGGAACGATGCTCAAGCTTTTTGTCAGAAATTGAGTCAAATAACAGGGAAAACCTATCGCCTACCCACAGAAGCGGAATGGGAGTATGCTTGTCGTGCCGGGACAACCACTCGCTATTATTTTGGTGATAATGCTAATCAGTTAGGAGATTACGCTTGGTATGATGGAAATTCTAATAGCAAAACTCATCCCGTAGGACAGAAAAAGCCCAATGGTTGGGGATTGTATGACATGAGTGGCGATGTTTGGGAGTGGTGCGAAGACGATTGGCATAATAGCTATGCTGGAGCGCCGGATGATGGCACGGCGTGGCTTGATAATGATAATCGTTTTCAGTACGATAAATGTATGCGCGGCGGTTCTTGGTTCAATGGCCCTAATGACCGTCGTTCTGCCTACCGCTACTGGTACTTCCCCGCCGGCCACGTCAACTACATCGGCCTCGGTTTTCGGGTTGCGTGTGTCTCCACTGTGACATCTACACAGTTACCTATCGCTCCGGTGACACCTACACCCCTACCTAAAGTATCGCCACCACCGCCATCTTCGCCATCACCTCCCCCAGCAAAGCTAACTCTATTTACCGAAAACCTACCCAAGGGAATAACACTGGAGATGGTAGGCTTACCAGCAGGTAAATTTCTCATGGGATCTCCTGACAGTGATCCCGATGCCAGGGATTATGAAAAGCCTCCACACCAAGTTAAAGTAAACAGTTTTGCCATTGGCAAATATCCCATTACTCAAGCACAATATCAAGCGGTAATGGGAAACAATCCCTCTAAATTTAAAAATAATCCGCAAAATCCAGTAGAAAAGGTTAGTTGGAACGATGCTCAAGCTTTTTGTCAGAAATTGAGTCAAATAACCGGGAAAACCTA
>JBIPMW010000307.1:0-10882 GCA_044376455.1 Crocinitomicaceae bacterium
GTCTTTAAGTTGACCTATCTTAAGATTGTTCTCATTGCTCCTGGTCTTTCCATAAAGACCTTTTAGTTCTTCTTTGATCTGAAGCGCACGTTCTTCATCAAGATATTCTGTGACTTCAATTCTTCTTACTTTTGATGTAAGAGCTTTTGTTGGCTTAAAGTCAATACCAACCTTACTCATAGCCTCAGCAATCAATGGGTTGCTTGTTAGACGTCGTATCTCCCTAACGTCCGGAAGCGTTTGAACCCTGTCAAATAGCTCTGACAATTGCATTGGTCGAGTAAAACCAAATCCCTCATAACCTGTTTCTGCAATCTTCTCGAGCATGTCGTTGTAAACGGTGTCAGGGAAATGCTTGCGAAGCTGAGAAGCATAGACCTTCATCATTCCGTTGTCCGTCTCAACGCCCATACGATCTGTCATGTACTTGCGCAACTTCTGCATGTCAAAACGTGGACGCTCAAATATCAAGTCACTAACTTCTTTTCCTACACCGTTGCGCTCAAGGATGATCCTGACAGCGCTTTCGTAGACCTTGTAAGCATCCCTCTGGTCATCCGCACTTGACTTTGCACCAAAGTTTTTGAATGCAGTTTCACTAAACTTACGAACATCATCATCTGTTCCACCGGCATTCCTGATGGACTTGATCATGTTAAGCACAGAAGCACTACGCTGCTGGTCGTCACCGTTAATAACAATGTCGCGCTCTGGCAAATGCATTAGCAAGCGTGAGCGTTTCAATGGGGTTCTCTGAACAAGGAAAGCTCCAGGTCGAGAAGTAATAGTTGGGTTGATGTCGTAGATACTGTTAGACAAAGTACGCGGACCAATTGCATACTGCTTGATTAGAACCTGCTTAACTTCATCAGCGTTCTTTGCCTTTGCAAAAGCTTCAGCGTCCTCTATAGTGATTCTTCCCTTGAATCTCTCAAGGATTTCTTCTGGCCTTGTTGTCTTAATAATGCTCTTTACTGCGCTTACAGCGACGTTGTTGTTATCCATGAAGTTGTTCCACTTGACAACATCAATAGAACTTCCTTCAAGAGTTTTTGTTATGCCTGCTTCAGCCTGTAGTGCTTTTGCAAATGCTGTTGCATCAGTCTGGCTGACAAGGGGAACTATTCCTTTAGCAGCGGTAAACGCTTCGGTAAAATCTCCACCCTTACTGACAACCTGAGCTGCTTTTACACCGGCAAGAGCTCCCTTAGCACCTTTCACTATGTACTTGTTTGGATCCGGAATTGCAAGCGCTATTCCAAAGTCAATAAATCCAGAGATGTTGTTGTACCACTTGTCACCATCAAGTCCTGTTGTGGCTGCAGCACCACGCCCAATAGTAAATGCAGCACCATTTATAGTTCCACGGAACTGTCTTGCTGCCTCAGCTTGACGAGACATTTGATCTTCGGAGATGAAGAAACCTTCACCCTGATTCTCCCAGTCAGTAAGCAATTGCCACAAACTCAAAGACTCAAGAGCAGTCTTTAAGTTCTGATTCTTTCCTTCTGCTTCTCTTCCAAGTGTATAAAATGGATTGATTACGGAGTTTAATGGTCCAAGAGATTCAAACTCTAATGCTGCAGAGTTATTCAGCAGCTCAACAGCGCCCATGCCAATAGCTGTAGCCACACGAGATGTCTGTTTTAATGAACCGTAGACACGGTCAAGAAAGTCGACATCTTGATCTTTCTTTCCCTGACCAACATTGATACGTGCTTGAACAGCAGATGGGCTAACCAAGTACCGGCGAGGTTCTGCTTTGAGCTGGGTGTAAGCCTGCTGTGGATTGTTGACTAGTTCACGGCTAGCCAAACCTGCAATGTGATCAACAGCAAAGTCACTTGCGTACGACTTGGCCAATGCAACCTGTGTCTTTGGGGCTAGCCACGGAGCACGGTTATTGATGTAGGAAATTCTCTCAGTAACGAGAGGATCTATGATTGTTGGTCGAGCCTTTTCGTTTGCGTAGTTAATCGCACTTTTGGATACGGCCTCACGCGACGCTAGATCTAAATGATCTTCCCAACGAAACATTACGCTCCATACTTATCAAGAAGGTCGGCAATACCGCTTTCAGGGAACATGCGCGAGATGTTTCGCAGTTCTACAATTGCGTCATTGTTTGGATTTGGCATAGGGATTCCAGCTTGAAACGAAGACATGCCTGGACCAAAGTCTGCACCGGAAGTAATTGGCTCCATTGGTGACCCAGTCGGTGCAAGCAAATCAACAACACCACCTGGTCTTGGACCCTGTGGTTGCTGCTGTACTTGTTCTGTTGGAGGGGCGCTAGCTGGAACTTGTTTAAGTCCACGCATTAGCTTTGCTGATTCACCGTACTGGTTTGATGGAGCAACTTTTGGTGTCATGGTGCTACCAATTTTTGCTGCCGGATTTTGAAGATCGCTACGAATTGCCATTTCAGCCTCCTAGTTGTGAGAGTAATGCTTCTAGTCCCCCGCCACCTGCAGGCCCAGGAGCTGGCGCTGCCTGTGCTTCTGCTCCCATTCCTGGTGCTGCGAGTCCAGGCATCATCTCCGGAGAGCCAGGAGGGACAATTGCTGCCTGCCTGTCTCGTGCCCGTTGATCTGTGCGCTTGACTGCCTCATAAAGTGTCACATCATTTTCTACCACTAAACGTGTGAGGTATGCAAGATCTTCTGGTTGGTAAGGACCGTTAGGATCTACTGCCTGCTGCTGGATAGATGCAAGCAATGCAGCTTCGATTCCTTCTTGGATAATTCTGTCGTGTTCAAGATCTGGATCAGAGATCAATGGGTCTGCTTCGCGCGCAGATTCCTTTGACATGAGTCCCGTTCCAAGTCTTTGACCGAGTCCGACAACGAGGCCGTTGACATCCGATCCAGCCGCCGAATAAGACACGTAATGGAAATCATTATCCCATAGCTGAGCAGGAACATAAACAGATATACCCGCTGCTGCACGGCCCGGAACATAGAACGACTTCTGGAACGTACCCCAGTAAGCCTTCTCGATAGCGATAGCAATTTTGTCCTCCTCGATCATTGAAGATTCAAAGATGGTTTGCGCTTCTTGTACTCGATAGTCAACTGTTGCAGAAAGAACTGCGTCACCACGACGACCGGTACGGATGTTGGTGCCTGACTCTCCACCGAACTCTGCTGGGATAGCTCCCTCAAGACGCTCTTGGCGTTCAAGACGGTCAAGTGCTGTGTCTGTTTTGTAGCCAGGGTTTACCTGCAGCTGCTGGATATCTCCACCCTTAACAACACCAAGCTGTCCAGTTTTGCCGTCAGCAATCTGGATGATCTCTGGGTTTTCCCCAGAACGTGCAACAAGGTATTCCTCTGGGAAGATGCCGCGCTCAATAGCAATCTCGGTCAGAGCCTGCAAGCGTGCGCGTGTGTAGTACATGCCAAGGATTCCGTCGAACTGACCGCGTGGCTTATCAAGGGTGATGCGGCCAGGGTTAACCACAAGAGGAAGTCCTGTACGGTTAGGGATCTGTTCAAGCATTACTGCTGGGAAACCACCATACTCAGGTGTTTCTGATTCCTCGTAGTCTGGTGTTGCACCCAGAACGCACATTTGAATTGCTTCAGGTGAAACATACTCAAGCATTGTGAACTTCTGATCGTTGTCTACCTTGCCCATGCGCAGCTGCTGCACAACCTTTTCACCGTATGTACGGATCAAGAATGAAGCAGTTACCTGATAAGTGAAGATGCAGTCGTACGGAACTGGGTCATCAAGATCTTCTACTGGTGCAGCAAATGTGTTGAGTGGGTTGCGCACCTGCCACGTAGGGGTTAGCTTGCGGAAGTCCGGCTTAATGATTACCGGAGAGTTAGCATACGCAAACAAGTGACGCGCACGACGACGCATCTTCATTGGCATACGGTTGTTGTCCCAGATAGCAAGCATTGCCTGCTTCTTTTGCTTGGCATTGTTCTTGCTGCGCTCTGATCCCTCTTTGATTGGAGGGAAGTATGGCGATGGCATGGTCGATGCAACACGCATTGACATCTGTTCTAGGCCCTGAACAAACAGGTTAGCCACTGAACTGCGCGCATTCCTGTCCAGCTCGTTAAGCGGAAGCACAATGTCACCGTTCGCAAGGTCGCGAATACGGCGCATCTGCTCTCTTACTGGACCAGCAGCCTTCTTCCTCTGGTTGTAGAGTTCTACAATCTGTTCAGCAGAAAGCATTACTTCTTCTTTGTTACTTTAGCTAGCAGTTCTCGCTCTTGCTTTTTAATAAGTGCTTCGTTGAATTTAGCTTTAAGCGCCGGACGAGCCCTGTCGTAACGAGCCTTGCGTGCAGCAGCCCTGGCTGCATTATTCTTTTGAGCCGCTTCAGCAGCCTCTCTTGCTTCTGTTGCGCCCTTCATCCACTTTTGATTTACTCTTTCAAATGATGCACGAACGTCTGGAGACATTTGACGTAGACGCTCTTTACCGCCAGTCTTTAGGAACTGGTTATATTCAGCTTGAGTCTTAAACGTCAACTTAGTTTGTGATCCGGTTTTAAGTGGTGCCACAGATTTGTCAAACGCAGCTTTTGCATTAGCCTTTGGTTTTGTTGTTTTTGGTGCCGACTTCTTTGGCGCAGCTTTTTTAGCTGCTGGCTTTGGAGCTGGTGCAGGGGTTGCATCGTCAGTCTTCTTTGCTGCACGACGAGCTGTTGAATATGGCTTTGAACTCTCCATGCCAAACTCGCTGAAGTCAACCTTGCTCATGTCGATAGGACTGTCATCCCATGCATCAGCAAAACGATCGATTTCTTTTTTAGCAGCCTTTGGTGCTGCTGCCGGTTTAGCTGCGGAAGCCTTTGGTTTTGGAGTTGCTTTAGGTTTTGGAGTTGCTTTAGGTTTTGGAGTTGCTTTAGGTTTTGGAGTTGCTTTAGGTTTTGGAGCCGCCTTTGGCTTTGGTGTCACAGGTGCCAGATCATCGCCCAGAAACCACGGTTTGTTTGATGGACCCATGTTATTCATTGCATCAGCTGCTTCATCAGCTCCTGCGGCCCTACGCGCAGCATTCTGCTCTGCAGCAGTAGCTTTGGGCTTTGGTGTTGCCTTTGGTTTTGGAGTGGCTTTTGGTTTTGCTTTTGCTGCAGCAGCAGGCTTTAAGAATGCTGGAGTTCCGTCTGCTGATCCAGCAACTTTAACTCCGGCTTTAGGGGTGGAGGACTTGACAGGGGTTGCCGCTTTTAGTTTTGTACCAACTTTTGTAACTGCAGAGTTGGAAATTAGGTTCTGCCCGAATTTTGTTCCAGCAATTTTTGGACCAATTATTTGAGCGGCTTTATTTCCAGCTGCAAAACCAAATTCCAATGGTGCAATGTTCAAAGACTTTTCAACAATCCCGGCTTCTCTGAAGCGCGGATTGTTTCTTGCTGCTTCGTAATTCTTTCCACCCTTAACCCAGAGGACTCGTTTAATTCCCTCTTCTTTTATGTCCTTGATATTGGCCATGGTGTTTTTTGGGATGTTGAGAACTGGGTTAATTGATGAAGCAGCAAGTGACTCGCCAATACTTTTAATCGAGCTGCCAAAGAACTTTGCTCCGGAAACAACTCCCTTTGCAAATGGGCTATCAAGGAACTCTGCAGGGTTCATTGAATTTTTATCAAAATCCTTTGGAGCTTTTGGCGCTACTGGACGACGGGCTGTGTTCTCTTTGTTAAGGTTGCTATAAACCGTGTTCTTGTAATCTGCAAGATCTTGCGGTGTTTCACCAGTTGGCGTTTTATCAGTTAGTGGTATTACTGTTTTTGCTGCAGCAATGCGCTGCAAGTCACCTGGAGTATAGAAACCCTGACGCTGCACACCACCGGTTGCAAACTTCTGACGAAGCTCTTGACGCTTCTGCTTCGTAACCTCAACACCCTTTGCCTGCAGTTCTGCTGCGCGAGTCTGTACGAAGAAACGCTTGCGAGCTTCTGCTGGGTCTAGGTTCGGGTTAGCTTTAACAAATTGAACACGCTTAGCGGCAATAGCCTGGTCCTGTGGTGTTTTATTTTTCTTAGAAGATGCCATCTTGTCTCCGTGTTTGCGCTACATCTAAAGTACCACAAGCTATATCCAAGACGGTCTCCAAAGTCTAGGTGGTTCTTTGGTCGGACGCAACTGCGGAACATGCAATTCTGCAAACCAATGCGCCATAACCAAGTCGGTGCCATTCTTCTTGTCTCGTGTCCACGAGCACATTTCGTCCACAAACGCAAGGGTCTTCCAGTTGCCACGCATGGTGGGTATTCTTACCTGCCCAGTTCTCCACAAAGGAGGAAGAAGGGCTTCAACACCAAGGTTCTCGTCAAACTTGTTGCGCGCGGTAGTGTGTGGGATTACGTTTACACCGTGTAGTGCTTGCCACTTACGCACAAAGTCGTGAGCTAGGAGGAATCTTTGAGCCGCGTTAATTTCTACGACCCAATGGGAAATTGGATAGCCGTATTCCCAGGACCTGTTTTGCCACTCCTCCATGATTCCACCGAACTCCCTACTTCCGGTGTCGTACCCAAGGAGATCCTCGGCTGTCAGTTTGATTCGTTCTACGTCAATGAGATAACGAAGATTAGTTTCTGGTTGGTATAGCCACCATTGGATAGCCCAGAACATTGTTGGTGATGGGTCGACGCTGGCAATAGAGATAATTGGTGGGGTTAAACCTTCCGGCACCCAACCTGGCTGTCTATCGTTGTCGATACATCCCGGGTAGTCAACTCCATCTGGTCCAAGACCACCAGTTGCCCACACGCGGTTGATTAGGTAATGATCTTCAGCCATGTCCTTTTGTTGGTAGACCACCTCAAACTTGGATGGGGAGCTGTGCTTGATGTATGACAAGTCCTTCCACGAAAGACGGAACGGCTCCAGCAATGGACCATCTGGCCATGCCGGGGCTGTCTGCTTGCGCGAAGCTGGGCCGCTGTCTAGTTCTTCGTAATACGCTTTGTAGATGAGGTGGTGGTACTTGTAGGTTTTGACTGGCTCGACTTCTTCTGATACGTCCGTAACGTCTGTTCCGTCATACTCATCCACCTCGTACGAGACCTTAGATAAGCAATGAGCATACAGATCTCCAGGTCCAAGTCTTTGTCCGATAACAGCCAGCATGCCGCCCGGGTCGACGCGGGCCTCGGCCATGGAGTCCCATCTTTCGATAAGTTTGTCACGAGCTACTGATTCCTTTGCGTTCTCTGGTGAGGCTACGTCGTCAAAAAGGCACAGATCAGCACGATGACCAATAAACTCAGATTCGATACCGTAAGCAGAAACCGTTGGCTCCTTATTATCCAGACCGCCCGTACCCAGTTGCTCAACTACAAACTCCTCTGCGCGCCATAAAGCTCCTACGTGATTAGGGCGGAATCTTCCATAGTCAACCGAAAGACATGCCTCTGCATTCAATGCTAGACCACGAGCCACCATTTCAGGGTCCGGTTGCAAAGGTTGCGTGCGTTCTAGGGTTTCACGAATACGGCGCGAGTACATCTTTGCAAGTGTCTGGCTGATTGATCCGATCATCACACGGATAGCGCGGTTGCGCACGATACACCACACAGCTACGTCGTGGAAGAGGGTTGACTTGCCAGCACCCGGAGGACAGTTAAGAACCATGAACTGCTTCTCTGGATGTTCAAGCATGGCAACGATCTTGTATGCAGCATCTACCTGCCATGGTGCCGGAACACGGCCCAGATACACACGACGGAAATAGTCGAAGTCTTCTAACCCTCGCTGTGCACGTTCGCATAAACGACCAGCTGGGATAACTGGTGGCATCGAGACCATCTCGACTCGGTCCTTCTCCACCTTGCCACGACCCCCACCCGGCTTAGCAAGGGTAAGGTTTTCCATCTCAATGCGGGCTTCTGTCTCTTTGGCTTTGGCCCGCCACTTAACAGCAGCGTTATACGAGATGCCAGCAATACGCGCAGCTTCTTTAGTTGAGACACCTGATTGTAGGGATTGCCAAAACAAAGCCCTATCCTCAGGCGATATCGCCCTTCTACCTTTTGTCATTGATTCCTTAAACTACGGTGTTTTGATTTGCAATTTTTTGGCGCTTAGCCATCTTTGCTGCTTCAACTTTATCAAGCATTTTTTGAACAGGATTTTTTTGAGTTTTGCCACCGCTTGCTTTTATAGATGCAATAATATCTTGCCTTAATTTCTGTTCATCAAAATAATTGTTGCTTGGGTTTCCTGGTATTGCACTAGGTTCAGAAACTACATAGTTTTTTAGTTTGAACTCTTGCAGTACCGGCATCTTGTCTTTGATTGCCATCATAAAGTTTTCATCTTTATTGGTGACTATGTTCTGTGAAGTTTTTCCTTTAACCACATAAAGGCTTCCTCCTGGAGACGCGGCTGGCATTGTTCCACGGACTTTTCCAAAACCAGCAGCCTGAGCCGTAGACAAAGTCCCGGTGTGTTTCATTGCATTAGTCGTTAATTGGGTTGGATTGTTTGGCAAATACTCTTTAGGGTTCCAACCGAACGCAACTTCTTTATCAGGGAATCGAGCAGATCCAGCGCGTGGGTCAATTGCTTTTAGGTTAGGGGCTGGTGAACCATGGACAAGGATTGCATCGCCTGTGATTGCGTTCTTTAATCTTGAAGGAACTCCAGTTTTTGCTGCTGCGGTAATTGCCTTGTTAGCAACATTACCAACGCCAACAGCTGCTCCAGTAATAGCAACGTCGCGAGCTAGGGACTTGGCAAACTTGGCTTGTGCCCCCTCATTCCCGGCAGCCATACCCAGCAGTTGCTTGGTGGTATTGGCATATGGGTTTAGGTAATCGTTGGTCAACGAGATACCCCGGCCCAAAGTACGAACCCCTGCATCACCAGGAGTGACAGCTTGTTTGTCTCCGGAAGCGACACGTCCAGCGTTAACGGCGTTGTTCAGAAAATTGACTACGTCGCTAGCACTAGGGATTGGTAAACCCCAAACGTCTTTTGGCTTTTTGGCCATCAGCTCATTCGCTTGATTCTTTTACGCCTGTTAATCCCTTGGCCAGCATTCTTACGTCCACCCTCAACATAAGCTGCTGCTTTGTCACGCTTGCTAGCTGCAATTCCTGCACCAACTGGATCCTGGTTATTCATTGCCACAGTTGCTTCTGCGTTTCTTGCTGAAACATAATCCTGTGCTTTGCGATACAGGTTGGGGTCAGCATTTAACTTCTTGCGTTTAGCTAGTTCTGTATCTACGAATGGTCCAACTGTGAATCCTTCCGGCCAAGAAGGAGGTGTTGGATCCGTGTACATGCCAATCGACTTCTTGAAGTCGCCCAAGCTTCCGTAGAAATTTATATTTCTCATGTTGTCAACTACTTCTTTTTCTTGGTATTTGTTTTTCTGATTTTGGTGTAAGGTTCCGTCTGGATGTCAGGAAAGAACGGGACAACAATTTTTCTTGCTGGCACAGTTGAGATTACTTGTCCTTCTTCCCAAGGAATAGTGGCTTGACCCGACATGTTTCCAGAAAGGTTACTTTGTATCTTTTGCATCAAATTCCGAGTGTCCCGAATAGGCTTAAACCTAGCAGCATCAGTACGCATTTTTGCAATTTCTTGTGCTGTTGGGTACTCTCGCGTTATGTACTCCGAAATTGGGCCATCTTCATAACCAATCGACTTCTTGAAGTCGCTCAAGCTTCCATAAAAATTTATATTGCGCATGTTGTCAACTTTACACTATGGGTGTAGTATCTATCCCACAACTGGCAAGTAGCACGGACGTACCCCATTCGCTCGGGGCGGGTCAAGAACACGCGGGAACGCGGGTAGACCTCTATGTCATGTAGAGGAGCGGCGTGAGAAACGTAATCTCAAACTTGGTGTCGGCTAAATACTTGGCTACGGCGACCAGCTCTAGAAGGAGCGAACCGTGGGGGGAGCTTACACACATCCCTCAAGCCGCCTCGAAGCGGCCACACACATACACAGGTGGTTTAGTATTTGCGTTGTTATATATCACGAGCTGTTGTAACACAAATACACACATGTACAGGATGGGTATTACCCCCTAGGGGGGGTGGGGGTGGGCAGGCAGACCCCTAGTTACCTAAAGATCTACCTGCCCGTTGGGCATTACTTACTGGTTATTACTTACTGGTACTTATTTATTCAGTACCAATTCATAACGATCGTATCCCATTTGACCCTTTGCAGGATCAGCCGAGACGGTATCTACCTTCTTGCCTAACTCAACCAATGTCTGGTGACCCTTCCAATTCAGTAGGACTACGATATCCCCTGCCTTGACTGTTTGACCGTGCCACATCTTGGCACAGTAAACCGCGTCATTGGTTTTCTTAGACCCCGATAGTATGCCGAAAGCACCTACCGCCTTCTTGGTTTCTTGCTTAGTAGCCAATGGACTACCTTTCTACTATTTGACCCCTTAGGGCTAGTGGCGGACTGCCACGACAACCACGCTATCACCGATCTCAACACTTCGCAACTCGCACCGGTATCTCGCCGCATTGCCACCGGTACTACTGCCCCACTCCGAACGGGGAAGGGGCGAAGCCTTTACGCATAACTCTAAGTCGTAGCGGTAGCGGTAGCCCTAGTGCCAAGCACTCCGATCAGGGTAAGCACTTGACACTAGGTACTAGCCACTTTACCTATTAGCCACGAGTGTAATCACTATGACTAATACCAATACAGCTAGAGCATTACTCATCTAATTCTCTATACCGTTCTCCCTTCCCCATTGTGGCTGGACATCTTAGTCCTCATCTCCCTCGTCACCGAAAGAGTTACGGACTTGACGCTGTACCTTCTCGCTAATGGCTTCTAGCAAGGTCTCGTAAGCCTTTGGGCTATCTTGCTTCATCTCCATTGGCATAGCCAAGTACTTGTAAGTGCCTCGCACAAGGT
>JBIPMW010000282.1:0-3476 GCA_044376455.1 Crocinitomicaceae bacterium
TCGGACGTAACTTGTACGCGTACTGCGGTGCTTGCCTACGTCAATGCCGTCATTGACGGCCGTACACCCGCCGGACGTTGGGTCTACGCCGCGGCGCAGCGCTTCCGGCGCGACCTCGAGCGCTCCGACCTGGTAATGTCGTGGCCTGACGTCGAGCGCGTCGCCGAGCACTTCCGCTCGCTCAACCTGGTCGGCGAAGATTCCGGCAAGCCCTTCGAGCTGCACCCGTGGCAACTGTGGGTACTCGCCAACATCGTCGGGTGGCGACTACCCGACGGCCGTCGACGCTGCCGACTTGCAATGGTGCAGGTCGCCCGCGGCAACGGCAAGACCACGCTGATGGCCGGGCTTGCGCTCTTTGACCTTCTCGCGGGCGAGGGCCGCCGCGTGCACGTAATCGCCAACAACGAAGAGCAGGCAGAAATCTGCCTGGACACCGCCCGCACAATGGCGCAGCGCCTCGGTGACCCAACTTTGATCGCCCGAGCACACGCCGTGCTACGCCTTGAGCAGGATTGCCAAATGACGGCACTGCCAGCGCTCGAGCGCTCGCTTGACGGCTTGAATCCATCGCTGTGGATCGCTGATGAGGCGGCCGAGTTCAAGGGCCGGTTCTTGACCAAGTTGTTAACCACCGGCGCCAAGCGCCGAGAATCCACCGGCGTAATCATCACCACCCCCGGCAGCAACCCCGAGAACCACTACGCCGAACTCGTCAAACAGGGCGAAGCAATCCTGTCCGGCGAACTTGACGATGACACGGTGTTGCCGATGCTGTACGGGCTCGATCCCACCGACCCGCTCGAGGATGAGTCAACGTGGGTGAAGGCTAACCCTGGCCTCGAGCACGGCCAACCCGACCTTGTGAGCCTGAAGCGATCGTGGAACACAATGAAACGCTCGGCGATGGGGCGCGGCGAATTCGCCAGGTACCACGCCGCTAGGTGTGACGAGAACACGGGCGGCTGGCTTGATATGTCGCTGTGGCCGGGCGGGCAGCGCATTGACTGGGAAGCGCTGAAAGGAAAGCCCGCGTGGGTGGGCCTCGACCTTTCCAAGTCGCTCGATATGACGGCTATGGTTGTGGCAGTGCCGCTTGACAATGGCCGCGTGGCGCTGCGCGGCCACTACTGGTGGCCTCGGGCCGACGTCGCGCAGCGTGAGCTCGACTACCGCTACCCAATCCGCGCGTGGGCTTCCGATGGCAAGATCACGCTCACGCCAGGGCGCGAGATTGATTACGACTCGGTGCGGGCGCAAATCCTCGCCCTGCGCGACGAGTTTGACGTTAAGGCCGTCGGCTACGACGCGTGGGGCTCGAAGTACTTGGCCGAACAACTGCAAGCCGACGGCGTGCCGCTCGTGGTGTACCGGATGGGCATCGCCACCTTCGGGCCCGGATGCAACCTATTCCAAAACCTATGGGCGGGCTCGCGCCTAGTGATCGGTGATGATCCAATCTTGCGCCGCGCGTGTGCCGATGCGCACGCCAAGCGCGATCAGAATGGAAACATTCGGCCAATTAAGTCGCGGGAATTCTGCGCGATTGATCCGCTCGTGGCGTCCATCATTGCCGCGCACGTGTGGGGCGGCGCCAAGCGCAGCGTGTATGACGAAGAAGCCGAAGAATATTTCAAACAATAGCGTTTAGGTGCAATCCCGCGCAATCGCAGCCCACCAAATACGCACATGCTGCGCGGACTGTTGCAACGATGGCTCGGCCACTGGGGAACGCATGGCGTTCTCCTTCCCACGAGTTTCGACTCGGTGGGTATGCCCACGATCACGCCAGGCACGGCGCTTGCATATACGCCCGTATACCGCGCGGCTTCGCTCATCGCCAACGACGTGGCACGCGTGCCGCTCGACGTGAGCGAGCGCACTGCAAACGCGTTGTTGCAGCAACCGAACCGCTGGCAGAATGGCTTTGAGTTTCGCCGCTCGCTTACGATGCAAGCGCTGCTATACGGCAACGCGTTCGCCGTGATCAACCGCACGCTCGGTGGCGAGTTGCTTGAGTTGTTGCCGCTCGACATCGAAAGCGTTTCGCTCGATCTCACGAAGCCTGAGCCGGTCTACAAAACGCGGCTGTACGGTGACGTGCCGATGTCATCGATGCTGCACCTTCGAGCCGTCGGGCTCGATGGCTTGTGGGGCGAATCGCCAGTGCGATTGTGCCGCACGTCGCTCAGTGTGCTTGCATCGCAGGAGCAAGCGCAGCTCGAAGTGATGAAGAACGCGGGCAACCCGAAGATTGCCATCGTCGCACAGGGCCCAATGGGCGCACCCGCGCGACAGATGGTGGTTGAGGACTACATGAAGCACCATGCCGGTGCGGCGAACGCCGGCAAGCCGCTTGTGCTCGCAGAAGGCATGAAGGTCGAGCGCATCAGTAGCACGCTCGACGATTCCGGAATCTCGGCCGCGCGTCGTTACAGCGTCGAAGACGTTTCGCGCATCTATGGCGTGCCGACGTCGTACCTGAGCGAGCACAGCGCGAACGCCAATGGCTCGATGGAATGGCTGTCTCGCATGTACGTGGACGCGTGTTTGCAGCACTGGTTCAGCACGTGGGCGGCCGAGATCGTTGCGAAACTTGCGCCGTTCGGCTCGGCGACGTTTGACGCTGACATGATCTCTCGGCCGTCGCTCGCCGAGCAAATGGCAGCGCTGCGCACTGGCGTCGAGTCCGGCGTCATCACGCGCAACGAAGCGCGTGAGTACCTGAACCTTGCGCCGCTTGACGGGCTCGATGATCCGATCCTCGCGAAGAACATGGGCACGGGCGGCGGTCAAACCAACATCGGCGCTGACACTAGCGCGGGGAGCGTCGATGACTTCGCTTGAACGTCGCAGCGTCACGATTGGCGCACCAGCGGGCCGCACGTTGTCGGGCCTCGCGATTCCATACGGCAAGTGGAGCCGCGAAATCTCCGAGCCGTTCAACCCGCAGTTTCGTGAGCGAATCACCCGCGGCGCATTTGGCGACCTGGCAGGCGCTGACATCAAACTGCTCTTCAACCACAACGCGAGCGCGTTGCTCGCTCGCACGCGTAGCGGCACGCTCACGCTCAACGATACCGCGAGCGGGCTTCGCTTCACTGCGGATCTCGCCGAAACAAGCGTCGGAAACGACGTGCGTGCGATGCTCGAGCGCGGCGACTTGAGCGGCGAAATGTCGTTTGGTTTCTACGTCGATCGCGACGAGTGGAACCCGCGACGCACTGAACGCACCGTTACCGCCGCGCGGCTCGTCGAGCTCAGCGTAGTGGTTGACGCTGCCTACGGCGACAAGACCTCATCGAGCCTGCGGAGTGTTTCCGCGGCTGCCATTGAAGCCGCGGCGCTGCGGCTCGAGATTCACAAGCACAGGATGACAAGCCATGTCTGACGAACTGAACAACATTGAGAACACCGTTCACGAGTACCGCAAAACCCTCGATTCGTTCGCCGCTCGCACTGGTGCAAAGACGCAC
>JBIPMW010000200.1:0-3474 GCA_044376455.1 Crocinitomicaceae bacterium
CGCGCTGCTTTTAAAGCTTGAAGGCGCTTAATTTGTGCATCGCGAACTTGCGTGTTGTCCACCTCAAGAATGTCGAGTTGGGCTTGGTCGTTTGTCTGAAACCTATTGACGCCGACTATTATGTCCAGCCCAGCGTCAATTCTTGCTTGTTTTTTGGCAGCAGCTTCCTCAATGCGCAATTTCGGTAGTCCTGTCTCAATTGCTTTAGCCATTCCGCCCAAAGCTTCAATTTCTGAAATCAGGTCCCAAGCTTCGTCTATCAAGGCGGCTGTCCTTTTCTCAATTTCTTGGCTACCAGCGTAGGGGTCAATGAATTGCGTAATGCCGGTTTCTTTTTGCAGGTAGATTTGCGTATTTCGGGCAATTCTTGCAGAGAAGTCAGTAGGTAAGGCGATGGCTTCGTCCAGTGCATTGGTATGTAACGATTGCGTACCACCAAGCGCCGCCGAAAGCGCTTCTATACAAGTGCGCGCTACGTTGTTAAATGGATCCTGCTCGGTCAAAGACCAACCTGATGTCTGGCAATGTGTGCGGAGCATTAATGATTTATTCGACTTTGGCTCAAATTCCTTCATGATTTTAGCCCATAAAACACGTCCAGCCCTGAGTTTTGCTACTTCAGTCTGGTGGTCCATGCCGATTGCCCAGAAGAAAGAAAGTCTGGGTGCAAAGTCATCGACATTTAAACCGGATTGAATACCTGTTCGAACATATTCTAAACCGTCTGCGAGTGTATAGGCCAGTTCAATTGCAGCAGTTGCCCCGGCTTCATGCATGTGATATCCCGAAATTGAAATCGAATTGAATTTCGGCATTTTTTGAGAGGTGTAGGCAAAAATATCGGCTATGATGCGCATAGAAGGCGCCGGCGGATAAATATAGGTGTTGCGCACCATAAATTCCTTGAGGATGTCGTTTTGGATGGTCCCACTTAATTGTTCTTGGCTCACACCTTGTTCAAGCGCGCTGGCGATATAAAATGCCATAATCGGAAGCACCGCGCCATTCATGGTCATGGAAACGGACATTTGATCAAGTGGAATTTGATCAAACAAGATTTTCATATCATCAATGGAATCAATAGCTACACCTGCTTTTCCAACGTCACCTAAGACTCTTTGATGGTCTGAATCATAACCCCTGTGCGTCGCTAAGTCAAAAGCAACACTCAATCCTTTCTGACCTGCAGCTAAATTACGACGGTAAAAGGCGTTAGAGGCCTCTGCTGTGGAAAAACCGGCATATTGCCTGATGGTCCAAGGTTTGGCCAAATACATAGAAGCATATGGGCCACCAAGAAACGGGGCAATTCCAGAGCGAAATTGACTGAGCTTATGAGATTCTTTGCTCTTTTCTTGATACCCTTTTTGATCTTGGTGCGTTTTGAGAAATATTCTTGACATGCTATGCGAGTTCGTAAATGAGGTAAGGAAAGCCAAAAGCAGTGGGTACGGTTCCCCATGATTTTACTTTTGTTTCAAATGTGTTTTCGAATTGATTGAAGCCAATCATTAATTGTTCACCGGATTTGAATTGTTGAAGTCGACTTTCACGCGCTTGGGCAATTTCTGGCTCAAAGTCAGTTAAATTTTCAAATTCATCGGCTCTTAGCAAAGTTGCCCACGCTTTGTTGACAATCGCCGTAGTTAAAGCTTCGACAATTCTTGCATCTTTCAACGGATCAGCGGCACTTTTCATTTGCACTTCTTCTTGTATTAAATTACCAATGTTGAGGGCCATTCTTCTTGAAAAATCATCGGAACCAGCTGTGCTGAGTTGATCATAAGCTTGCACGCAAAGCGCATCGCAGCCACCAGCTACGGCACTCAATGCCTCTGTGGCTTGACGCAAAAGGTTTGTAAATGGGTCTTTTAAACTCTTATTGGTAAAACCTGTCTTGACGATTAATTCATATTGAATTTCCACCTGATGAATAGCCTCTAATCTGGTAATCAAATGTCTAAATGCGCGCAATTTTGCGATCTCTTGAAAGTATTGCGTGCCAACACCAAGCTCAAAAAAGTATTTGGATTGCAGTTGGTTATTTTCTAAGGAACGATGTAAAGAAAGGAGTAAAAATCCGAGTTGTGTGCTTAGAGTTGCTCCAATTTGCTGCAAATCAAAAGCGGAAAAATAGTTGCTTCGTGTACTCTCAAAGAAAAGAAAATCAATGTGCGCTTTTTTCTGCTGCAAATTTTCTTCTTCAAATTGGGAAAGTTGCGTTAGATCTTGGAGTACTATCCAGCAATCGATATAAGCCACCTCGATGTTTGCCAAAACTGCGGTCCAATTGCAAGTAGGTTTGCTGTTCGTTAATAACAAGCCAGTTGCACCTTGCATGAGTGCTGAAAGCAATACCTTATTGGCTGCTTTTTCATCCGTGATGTCTAACTGAAAAATATGTTTCCACTCCGAGTTGTTTTGAGGAGGAATGCCAACGCGTTCGGCTTCTTGTGTTAAATCGAACTCGAGACCTTCAATTGGGTCCTTGAATACCAATAAATCGGTTTGGTTTTGCAGTTCTTTGTGCAACTGCTTGATCCATTCGGATTGGTCTGTTTCGCGAAAAGGGAGTGTGGTTTTTGGCATATTTATTTGTGTCCTCAAATATACGTAATCTCGTTAATTTCTGCAGAAAACACTGATATACAAGCTTGGCTTCAATGCTAATTTTGACCACGTATGAGGCTCAAGCATAACTTTTTCCTATTCAGCGCTTTTTGTGTCAAAATATTTTGGTCACAATATGCTACATGTCAATTAATGATGGGGTCTCAGTTAGGCATCAAGGAATCGGCACAACAAATAAATCCAGCAGCATTCATAGGTGGGCGCCCTGCTAGTTTACAATGTCAAGGTGCATTTGTCGTACAGTTACCCGGTCTGCAGCAACTTGCTGTCAACCTCTCCTTGCCGAAGCAACGCCTTTCCTTACAGCAGCATTTCTTTTATCGCGGCATCCGAAGTTTTCAAATCCTAAATTACATGAGTAGTATTGGAATAGCGCTGAGCCCAGAACTTAAGGTTGGTTTAGGAATCGGTGTTCAGACTTTTTTTCAAGAGGCATATTACGGTATAAAATGGTCAGCACTTGTCAAGTTAGGCTTGCAATACCAACTAGATGATCACCAATACTTCGGTCTGACCTTTGAGCTTAATTCACCATCTGAACAAGCTGCATTTCAATGGGCCTATGCCAATCAAATGAGTCCTGAACTGATGTGTTTTGCACAAGTCTTGTGGGTTCAAATGCTTCCTCCACAGTTTATCATTGGTTTTGAGCAAAAAATGAACAACTACAACGTGATTGGCACCGCAGCGCTACAGCCTCAACTTTTTGGTCTGGTGCTAGAAAAACAAACCCAGCATCATTTTTTGTGGTCGATTGGTTTACAATGGCAAAATAGTGTAGGGCTAGGCCTCAATTGGGGTTTAAAACTGAATAAAAAATGAAATCAATTCTTAAGGTCTGTG
>JBIPMW010000420.1:0-10872 GCA_044376455.1 Crocinitomicaceae bacterium
TCACGAACGGCTGGATGCCCCCTGCCTTGAAGCCCTTGGAGATGCTGGCAAAGACCAGCGTGTCCTTCGCTGCAGTCCAGTCGATGCCCACGCGGCCGGACAGATCGTTGAAGCGGGCCGTCTGCGTGACCAGGGATGTGGGGGGAAAGTAGGAGCCCTGCCCGCGGTCGATCACGCTGGCATCCTTGTTCTCGCGGTTGAAGCGCAAGCCTGCGTTGAGCCGGACGCTCTTGCTCAGGCGATGGTTCGCGTCTGCGAACAGCGCATAGGCGCGCGCGTTCGAGGTGCCGGTCGAGTCCTGCGAGTTGACCACGAGGTTCCCGTCAACGTTCTCGTCGATATCCGCCTGCCGAAGTTCACGTCCGTTCTGCCGATAGTAGTAAGCACCCAGCACCCAGTCAGTGTTGCCGCTGTTGATCAGCAACTGGAACTCCTGCGACACCTGGCTGGTTGACTCCGCAAGGTTGCGGATGAACCAACTCTGCCCGTAGGACGACACGTCGAAGGCGCTGTCGCCCCTGTATCTCAGCGCACCGGTGATCGACTTCCATGACATCTGCCGGTTGATGTCGCCCTGCAGCGTCAGGCCCGCCACAGTGTCGGACTTTCGAGCCCTGGGGTCGTCGAGCAGGTAGGTCTTCCGGTAGCCCAGCGGCGTGGTGGCCGTGTCCACACTGTTGACCGCAATGGGCAAGGGCAAGCGGGGATCGGGAACCTGGGTGAATGCGCGCGTGCTGCGGTCTTGCACGTGCTGCAGGAGCAGGTCTGCGCTCACTGCACCGAAGCGGGTGGACAGACGGGCCCGCATTGCTGCGTAGTCGTCGTCGCCCACCTGGGTGCCCTTGCGCAGGTTGGTGATCGTGCCATCGTCGAGCGCGCCTGCCAAGGACAGCCGCAACTGCGTCTGCTCCGACAGCGGCAGGTTCAGCCCTAGTCCGCCCTGACGACGGCTGTGACTGCCGATGCCGACCTCCACGCTGCCCCCGAAGGCTGCGGCGGGTCGCTGCGTCAGGATGTTGATGACGCCGCCGGTGGCGTTGCGCCCGTAGAGGGTGCCCTGGGGTCCCTTCAGCACTTCCAGGGTGGACAGGTCGAACAGGCGGTTCAGTGCCTGCGACGATGTGCCGAGATAGATGCCGTCGATGTGCACCGCGGTGCTCGGATCGAACCCCAGGCCGGTGTTGCCGCCGCCGATGCCGCGCAGCGAGACCAGTCCGCCGCTTTCCAGTGGCTGGATGGTGAGCCCCGGGACGTTGTACTGGAGTTCGCTCGCCGTCGTGATGCCGGCATCGTCAAGGAACTTGCCGCCAAACACCTCCATCGTGATCGGAACGTCCTTGGCCGCCTCTGCGCGCTTGCGGGCCTGGGTCGTGATCTCGACTCGCTGCAACTCCGCCGCGCCCGCTTGAACGGTTGAGGACTGCGCGTGCGAAAGGGGGGTAACCATTCCCAAGGCCAGAAGACAGGCGCCACTCAATGCGGTCCGACGCTGCCCCCTCCTGGCCGCACCGCTCGAATCTTCAGACGGACAGGGTTTAGACACACGCATGGTCACTCCTCGTTGGCACTGGATTACGGATGCTCACGACCGGACCATATCCAAGCCGGTCCGTTGGACGAATATCCCGGAAGGGACAGACCGTACGGCGGTGAGGATGCCTCCAGCAAGGCGCGCGGGTCTGGGCTGTCCACTTCGGGTTGGATGTCCCTCCAAGGGCATGGCGCAGGCGGTGTGCGGCGATAAGCTACCCCCAAATCACCAGCGCTTGCGGGCGCCCTATGCCCTTCTGCCATGGCTCAACCCACGCTTGCCAATCGCTGCGATCTCGACATCCCGCGGCCCTACCAGGTCTTCATGGCCGATGTCCAGAACCCCACTGACGCCAAGACCGGCTTCGGTCTGGTCGAGTGGCGGCGCGACTGGTGTGCAGCGCAATGGCGCCTGCCGGGGTGTGCCGTCGACCTCGGGCTGCCCGAACTCGCGCCGCATGCCGCGCGCGCCGCGGGTGCCCGCACCCTCGTGATCGGCGTCGCGCCCGCCGGTGGGCGCATCCCGGCGCACTGGATGCCTGCCTTGCTGGAAGCCCTGGGTGCCGGCCTGAACCTGGCCGCGGGCCTGCATGACCGCCTGGCGAGCTACCCTGAGTTGGTGGAGGCTGCCCGCGCCGGCGGCGCGCGCCTGTTCGACGCCCGGCAGGCGCCTCCAGGGCTGAAGCTGCCCGTGGGCAGCGGCGCGCGTCGCAGCGGCCGCCGGGTTCTGACCGTGGGCACCGACTGTGTCATCGGCAAGAAGTACACCGCGCTGGCCCTGGAGCGGGAGCTGCGCGCGCGGGGCGTGGCGGCGGACTTCCGGGCCACCGGGCAGACCGGCGTGCTGATCAGCGGCGGCGGGCTGGCGATCGACGCCGTGGTTTCCGATTTCGTTTCCGGCACGGTGGAGATACTCAGCCCCGCGGCAGACCCCGGGCACTGGGATGTCATCGAAGGCCAGGGCTCGTTGTTCCATCCGGCTTATGCCGGCGTCAGCCTGGGGTTGCTGCACGGCGCGCAGGCCGATGCGATCGTGCTGTGCCACGACACGCGGCGGCACTGTATCGACGGCTACGATGACTTTCCGATGCCGACGGTCGAGCAATGCATAGCGCTGAATCTGCAATTGGGCGCACTCACCCAGCCTGCCATCCAGTGCGTGGGCATCAGCCTCAACACGCACGGCATGTCCGCAGCGGAGCGTCAGCACACCTGCGCGGCGATGGCCGAGCGCACGGGCCTTCCGGTCACCGACCCGATCGCGATGGGCGTGCAGCCCATCGCCGATCGCCTGCTGCAACGTTGCCGCTGAAGACGATCGAACCCGGGCATGCGCTACTTCGTCGCAGGACTGTTCCACGAAAGCAATGTGTTCTCGCCGGTGTCGACGGGCCTCGCGAGCTTCGCGTCCTGGGGGGATGGCGAGCGCGAACCGATCGACCCCGTCGATGCGGGCCAGAAGGTTCTCGGCTATGGAGACCTGCTGGACGCGGTGGCCCGGTCGGGACAATCCGCGGTGCAAGGTCCGCACTTCGAGGCCCAGCCCTCCGCACCCACGGATGCGGCCACCTTTGCCGACCTGAGCGAGCGCATCGCGGCCAGCCTCGCGCGCGCGCTGGCCGATCAGGTCAACGGTGGCGTGCAGGCGGTGCTGCTCTTCCTGCACGGCGCGCAGGTGGCGTCCGGCGAAGCCGATTGCGAGGGCGCCTTGCTGGCGCGGCTTCGCAACGTCGCCGGTGCCGAGCACCTGCCCGTCGGCGTGCTGCTGGATCTCCACGGCAACACCACGGAGGCGATGGTGCGCCACGCCAGCATCCTGGTGGCCTGCCGCGAGTATCCGCACACCGACTTCGGCTCACGGGCACGGCACCTGGTGGCTCTGGTCGAGCGCACGGTGCTCGGCGGCATCCAGCCGTGCATGCGTTTCTGGCAACTGCCGGTGGCCGGCCTGCTGCCCACGCAGGAGCCCGAGGGGCGGCGACTGCTGGCGGAGATGGATGCGGTGCAGGCGCACCCCGGGATGCTCAGCGCTTCGGTCTTCCATGGGTTTGCGCTCGCGGACCATCAGGACGCCTGCGCCAGCTTGGTGCTGGTGTTCGATGTGCTGCGGTCAGACGCACCAACGGACGAGCAGGCCTGGGCGCTTGCACAGCCGCTGGCGGCGAGATTCGTTGGCGCCTGCGAGACCTTTGCGCAGGCCCATCCGATGATCGGCGTTGACGAGGCGCTGTCGCAGGCGCGCAAGGCCTGGGCAGTTCACGGAGGTCCTGTCGTGCTGGCAGATCGGGGGGACAACCCTGGCGCCGGCGGCGCGGGCGACACCACGTACCTGCTGCACGCGCTGCTCGAGGATCAGGCACGGCAGCCCTGGCCGGGCGCCGTGGCCGTGGCGATGATCCACGACCCGGCCGCCGTGCAACAGGCCCATGCGCTGGGCGTGGGCGGGGAGGCCGAATTCAGCCTGGGCGGCCGTGGCGCGGGCTTGGGCGAACCGGTCAGGCGCCGCATGCAGGTTCGGGCTTGCCGCAAGGACGCCAGGCAAGCGCTCTTCGGCGGCGCCCTGTGGCATGCACTCGGCGACAGTGCGTTGCTGGAGACAGGTGGCGTCCTCGTGGTCGTCAACAGCATCCGCGAGCAGGTCTTCAGCCCGCACGTGTTCAGCGAGCACGGGCTCGACCCCGCCCGCTGCGCCCTGCTGGTGGTGAAGTCCACCAATCACTTCCGCGCCGGGTTTGCGTCCATCGCCAGCCATACCGTCCTGTCGGATCCGCCGGGTGTGACTGGGGAAGACCTGTCCGTCTACCCCTGGGCCCGGCTGAGGCGGCCGATATGGCCCCTGGATGACATCCGCCTGGAAGTGCGAGCGCAGCCGCGCGGGATGCCGATGCCCTAGTCGCGCGCCGGCTTGCTCTGGTAGGCCAGGAGAGGGTCCACGGTGTTGCCCGGCTGCGCGTAGGGGATGCACTGGAGAAACAGCGCGAACAGCTCTGCCTGCGAGCCCACATCGAGCTTGCGGTGGATCGCCTTGCGGTGGTTCTTCACCGTGCCCTCAGCCACCGCCAGCTTCTCGGCGGTCAAGGCCGACGAGTAGCCGCTGAGCATGTAGAAGAGCACCTGACGCTCACGGTCGGTCAGATGGGAACTGCCGAAGTCAGCCAACGCAGCCTGCACCTTGGCATGTGCCAGCGTTTCGTGGTGCGACGCGGGTTTCAGTCGGCGGTGGGCCTCATGCTGGGCCAGCAAGGCCTGCACCACCGGCTCGACCAGTTCCAGCGCCAGCAGGTCGGCCTGCGAGAACGCTGGTGCCTGCTCACGGCGCTCCAGGAACAGCATCACGGCGCTGCCGTCGGGCCTGCGGTGCAGCAGGCTCACGTCGTCGCCCACGTCGGTGCGCGAGTAGAAGACCTTGAAGTACTCGCTCGCCTCGAAGTCGTCGGGGGCGATATGGCGCAGGGGATACAGGCCGTTGGCGGCGCCGCTCCGGTACAGCTGGTAGATGGGGTCCAGGACGTAGGGCCCCTGCACGTAGGCGTCCTCGGGTACCTTGCGGCGGGACTTGTCGAGCCGGTGCAATCGGCGGTGCGGCGGGCGGTCCGTGAAGAACTCGATCACCCCGCAGGAATCGAAACTCAGGCAACGGGCCAGCCATGCCATGAGGCGCGTGTCGAAGGTCTCGGTGCCGACATGCGCCATCACCCCTGCCAACGCATCCGCCATGGCAGCATCCCAGGGGAGGGACATCGGGGAGTGCGGATTCATGCTGCGCATGATATGAGGGCCGGCAGTTGCGCCGCGCTCCCGGCAGCAGGAGCGCCACGGTCAGCGGCGCCTGTCCCCAGCGGGGCATTGCCGGCCTGGCAGCCCGCGGACACGATAGTGCCATGGCACCTCTTCGGGCGGAGGCTGGATCTTGAGCCACCCGACGCCGACACTCGCCCTTCAACGATGGCCCTATCGCCAGCCCTTTGTCATCTCGCGCGGCACGCTGATCGAGCAGTACATCGGCTATGCGAGCATGCGGATCGAAGGTCGCCTGTTTCACGGCGAAGGGGAACTGCACGAAGCCGACGCCGCGATGGCAGCCAAGATCCAGAACGAAGCGGTCCGCCGTTACGCCACCCTCGGCACCGAGCTCAGCCGCGAGGACCTGCGTCGCGCCTTGCCGCCAGACGGCGCGCGCAATGCGCTGGACGCCATGCTGTGGGACCGCGACTGCAAGGCCGCGAGCCTCCGCGCATGGGAACTTGCCGGGCTGGACGGGGTGGACGCGTCGACCACTGTCCCCACCATGAGCACACTGGTGATCGGCGATCCCGACGACATGGCGTCCGCCGCCCGCGCCCTGCCCGCAGACGGGGCGGCGGCGGAGGACATGGTCGTCAAGGTCAAGCTGGGTGGCCATGGAGGGGTGGACCGCGACATCGAGCGTCTGCGTTGCGTGGCGGCCGCCCTGCCGGCGGCGACACTCACGGTGGACCCCAACGAGGGCTGGACCTTGGCCGACCTGAAGCGCTTTCTGCAAGCCACACGCGCGCTGCCTCTGGCGCTCATCGAGCAGCCCCTGCCCGTCGGACAGGAAGACCTCTACCCGGACCTGCAGACCGCCGTGCCCATCGCCGCCGACGAGGCCTGCACCACGCTGGCCAGCCTGGACCGATTGGCCGGCAGGGTGCAGGTGGTGAATCTCAAGCTCGACAAGTGCGGCGGCCTCACCGAAGCGCTGTTGATGTGCGATCGCGCTCGCGAACTCGGCCTGCAGCTGATGGTGGGCTGCAACTGCGGCACTTCGCTGGCCATGGCACCGGCCTTCCTGATCGCCTTGCAGTGCCGCTTTGTCGATCTGGACGGGCCGATGTTCATGCAGGGTGACCGACCCCACCCGGTTCGCTACCACCAGCACCGACTGTCTGCGCCGAGCGCGGCACTATGGGGGTGATCATGGACAGCGCAACGATCGGCGAGGTGCACTGCCGGATCGGCGTCAGGATCCCGCTGGAAGACGGCGTTCACCTGATGGCTGACTTCTGGTGGTGTGTGCGCGATGGCGAGGGCCCGGCATCCAGGCCTGCTGTGCTGACCTTCACGCCCTACGGTCGCGACCGCTGCGCCGACAACGGCCAGTTCTTCGCGCGCCAAGGCTTCCTGTTCGTGGCGGTGGACTGCCGTGGGCGCGGAGAGTCAGGCGGCATGTATGCGTTCTACGGCGATGGGGACGACTACGCCCAGGCCTTGCAATGGCTGGCCTCGCAGCCGCAGTGCGATGGCCGCGTCGTCACGCAGGGCGGCTCGTACGCCGGAATCAACCAGTGGCAGGTGGCCGCCCGCAGGCCCGCCGCGCTGGCGGCCGCTGCGCCCATGGTGGCGCCGATGCCGGGCTGGGACAGCGACTACTGGGGCGGCATCGGCCGAAACGCCGCCATGATCGACTGGGCCACGCTGGTGCAGGGCCGCAGCCCGAAGTGGGGCCTCTACACGGACAGGACGTTCTGGCGTGCAGTCAATGCGCGCATCTGGCGCGAAGCCCAGCCCCGGGCCACGCTGGCGAGCCTGCTGACCGCGGAACCCAACGCGACCCTCTTGCCCGTGCTGCGGCCTTTCAGCCGCGCGGACTGGGCCTACGCCGTGCCCACCTCGGCGCAGTTGGCCGAGCTGGACCTGCCCGTGTTGTCGATCACGGGCCTGTACGACGACGCCCAGGTGGGCGCCATCCTGTACCACGAACAGCACGAACAGCAGGTCCGGGGTGACGCGTGCGTTCCCGGCCGTCGCTATCTCGTGGTCGGGCCCTGCGTGCATGCTGGCACCCGCCCCATCTCGCCGCAGGACGACGAGCAACTTGAGGGCGCAGCCCTGGTCAGCGACCTTTGGCAGGACCAGTTGTGCGCCGACTTCTATCGCTACGCCTTGGGCAAAGCGCCGCGGCCGGCCCTTCTGCAAGACCGAGCCAACGTTTTCGTCACCGGGCTGGAGCGCTGGGTGCACGGACCTGACGTGGAGGCCCTGTCACGCGACAGGCTGACGCTCTATCCGACCCCGCAGGGACTCGCCGGTCAAGCCCGGCCGTCACAGCAGGTGACGATCCACTCCGACCCGCTGGACACCCGCTTCGCGGATCTCGAGGCGGCCGGCACGGTGTCCTGGACGCTCGGGGGGCTGAGCTGCGGCCAGCCCCTGTCGACCGACTTCGCAGACGAGCGCTGGTTCTTCGGTCAGGGTCTGGCCTGGGACACGCCAGCCCTGGCCGAGCCGCTGATGCTGTGTGGTCGGCCCACGTTGCAGGTCACGCTCAGCACCGACCTGCCGGACGCTGACCTGGCGGCTTGTCTGTTGAAACTGTTGCCTGATGGCCGTCGGGTGATGCTCAGTTCTTCCGTGCTGCGCCTGCGCTACCGTGATGGTCTGTCAGAGCCCCCGCGCCTGATGCCGGCCGGTGAGCCTCAGACCTTCGAGTTTCCGCGTTGGCGCCTGACGGCCACGCGCATCGATGCCGGCAGCCGGCTGCGGCTGGTGCTGCGGGTGCCGGCGTCGATCGATTTCGAGCGCCAGATGAACGCCGCCAGGCCGGTCGCCGAGCAGACCCTGGCCGATGCGATGCCGGGTGCACTGCATCTGCACCTGGGCGCCGGCACGAGGCTCACGCTGCCTGTGCTCGATCAAGACCTGCCCCAGAGCGCCCCATGAGTGCGAGCGCGGCCACCGCCATTCCCTGGCAGCAGCGCCTGGCCTTCACGGCCATGGCCGCGCCGGTCGCGCTGATGCAGGGACCGGGGATTGCCATCCTGCCCAACATGTACGCCGAGCAATTCGGCATCGCGATGGCGGAGATCGCGCTGGCGCTGCTGCTCAGCCGCCTGGTCTTCGAATCGCTGGGCTCCCTGGTCGTCGGCTTTGTCTCCGACCACACCCACACGCGCTGGGGCCGCCGCAAGCCCTGGATCGTCGCGGGCAGCCTGCTGGGCCTGATCGGCATCTTTCAGCTCTACATCCCGGACGGTCGCCCGGGGGCATGGCACCTGGGCCTGTGGATGTGCGTGATCTACCTCGCCTGGAACATGTTTGACGTGCCCTACACGGCATGGAGCAATGAACTCACACGCGACTACGAGGAGCGCTCACGCCTGGCGGTCTGGCGCCAGGCGTTCTCGGTCGCAGGCATCCTGGGCATGGCCTGGCTGCCCCTGTGGGTGTCCAAGAACACCGAGGTCGATTGGGACGTGTTGCGCTGGGTCGCATGGACCAGCGTCGTGACAGTGCCTTTGATCGTGGGCTGGGCGCTGTGGCGGGTGCCTCGCGGCGAGGTCACCGAACTTCAGCCCCGTCTGGGCTGGCGCCGTGCCATCAAGACCGTTGCGGAGAACAAACCGTTTGCCATGTTCCTGCTCTTCACCGTGGTGCTGCAATTGGCAGTGGCCATGTCGGCGGCCCTGTTCTTTCTCTTCTACACCAGCTACCTGGGGCTGGGTTCGTGGTTTCCGTTCTTCACCACCACCACCGTGGCGATCTCGCTCCTGGCGATGCCGCTGTGGATGGCCCTGCTCAAGCGCACGTCCAAGAACCGGCTGCTCCTGGTTGGCACCCTGGGCTTCGCTGCCGGGCTTCCGCTGGCCCACGTGATCGAGCCCGGACCTCATGCATTGGTGATCTACGCCGTTTACGACGCCCTGTGGATGCTGTTCTATGGCGCGGTGGAGGTGGCTTCGCGCGCGCTGCTCGGCGACATGGTCGACCACGACACCCTGAAGACCGGTAACGAGCGCAGCGGCGAGTACGTGGCGCTTTGGACGCTCGTCACCCGCACCACGCAGGCGGTGGGCGCCTCGGCGGCCTTTGCCGTGGCGGGTTGGTTCGGCTACGAGGCATCAGCGTCCAGCCACAGCGCCGATGCCATCTTCGGCTTGAAACTGACGCTGGGCGGATTGCCGGCGGCGATCGCGCTCGTCGCAGCCGGGCTGGTCATGCTGTTGCCGATGACACGCCAGCGGCATGACGTGATCCGCCGTCGCCTGGCGCGCCGGGCACGTCGGGCAGCATCGCAGCCCCAGGCATAGCGTGCGTGATTCGCTGAGGAGCTGGGCACTTCACGAGTTCAGAGCAGCAGTGAGACGGCAGGCATGATCAAGGTGATGCGGTTTCTGAAGCGGGCGGAGCACCTCTGGCTGGAAGAGTTCACCTGCTGGTGGCTGGAGGAACACGCCTTTGACATGGCGCACCATCAGCCGCCGCGCCTGCGCCGCTATATCGTCAATGTGAGAACCGCGGACTCAGGCCTTCCCGCTGCCGCACCTGACGGATTCGACTGCGACGGCGTGACCGAGCAGTGGTTCGACAGCGTGGAGGCCTATCAGGCCGCCTACTCGATGAACCCCAGTCCGACGCGTGCCGACACCCTCGCGCACACCAGCCGCTTTGCGCGCATGGTCTTCACCGAGAAGGCTTTTGCCAGCGCGAAGATGCCCGAGATGTGACCGCGAATTGGCTCCGCCGCGTCGTCACCACGGGGGCCTCCAATGGCATCGAGCAGGCCATTGCCCGCGCTTTCGTCATCGCCGACACCGCCGTGGTCAACCTCGACCGTACCGATGGTACTCGCACGCAAGTCCTGTGCGACGGCCGCGCCCGGAGATAGCGCGCTCGGTGCAGTTCCTGGCCGTGCGACGGGCCGATGTGGTGCAGCAGGTGCGCGGCTTCGGCCCGGTCAAGCTGGCCAACCTGGTCACCGCACGCGGTCAGTGGCAGGCGCTGCTGGATGCCTGGCATGGCCGCTCGCCCGAGCCTGTGCCAGCGAAGACGCCGCAGGCACGGCGGGTGATCCCGGTGCGGGCGGGGTAACGGGGCGGGGTAGCGGGGGGGGACTGGAGTCCGCATCGCATCCGGCGAGAAACGCCTGGCGGCCCCCAGTTTCCTTGCACCCCCTCGGCGTCTCGGGACCTTGGGGGTGCTCAACTGGCCTGCGCCCGAAAACCCTGCGCGCGCAGCGCCTCGATCACGGCTTCCACGTGGGCGTGGTTGCGCGTCTGCAGCACGAGTTCGATCTCCACGTGCTGCACCGGCAGGGCGGAGAAGGCGCGCTGGTGGTGCACCTCTTCGATGTTGGCGCCGCATTGCGCCACCGCCGTCGTCAATTGCGCCAGTGCCCCGGGCGCGTCGCGGGCCTCTACCCGCACGCGTGCCAGGCGCCCAGCGCGCACCATGCCGCGGCCGATGAGGGCCTGCAGCCGCAGGGGGTCGATGTTGCCCCCGCACAGCACCAGGCCCACGTGGCGACCCTTCAGCCAGGGCGGTGCCTTCAGCAGGGCCGCAAGCCCGGCCGCGCCGGCCCCCTCCACCACGGTCTTCTCGATC
>JBIPMW010000201.1:0-3453 GCA_044376455.1 Crocinitomicaceae bacterium
CGGCTTGGTACGCATGTATACCGGTCCCGGAATTATGTATACGATAAACCTAGCGGTTTCTTTCATCTTGATTGTCACCAAAATGGTCAGCATTTCCCCATGCCTTACATTCTACGTCCTCCTTCCGCTCCCATTAATGTCTATTCTGATCTATAAGGTTTCTTCTACCATGAACAAGATGAGTCTTGAAGTTCAAAAAGAACAATCGTTTTTAAGTACCCTCGCGCAAGAATCTTTTTCAGGTATTCGCATCATTAAAGCGTATCAACGCGAACAACAGGTAGCTGATAAAGTCAGCGAATCTGCCGAGCGCTATAAAAAACAAAGCATGCGCCTAGTTTTAGTCAACGCTTTTTTTAGCCCAACCATCATCTTTCTCATCGGACTCAGCTCCATGATCGCTATTTATTACGGTGGGCTACTCACCTTTGAAAAGAAAATGACCGTTGGTGGCATTGTAGCATTTATTATGTATGTCACAAACTTGACATGGCCCTTCGCAAGTCTTGGCTGGATTTCCTCCATCATTCAGCGCGCAGCAGCATCTCAGCAACGCATCAACGAATTTCTTCAAACCAAACCGAAAATCACCGACGATCAAACCCTAACTCCAGCGCTCGAGCAAGGAATTGTTTTTGAGCACGTAAGTTTTCAATATGAAAATGCAGCGCATCCTGTATTACACGATATTTCTTTCGGTGTGAAACCCGGCGAAACATTAGCCATCGTTGGCCAAACAGGTAGCGGAAAATCTACTATTTGCAGTATAGTCGCGAGGCACTTTGACCCTACATCAGGGTCGATTAATGTAGGAGAACAAGATTTAAGATTAGTCTCTTTAAGTCAATACCGAAGAAAAATAGCGCTCGTACCTCAAGACGTTTTTTTATTTTCTGATACCATAGCAAATAATCTTAAATTTGGCTCAGAAGAAGCGCAAGAACCCAGCCTTGAGGATCTAATAGCAGCTTGTAAGCGCGCGCACGTTTTACACAATATTGAAGCGTTCGAACAAGGGTTTGATACTATTCTTGGTGAAAGAGGTGTGAACCTCAGTGGAGGTCAAAAACAACGGATTTCGATTGCCCGTGCCCTACTTCGCAATCCAAAATTGCTCATTTTAGACGATTGTCTCAGTGCTGTAGACACTGAAACAGAGGAAATTATTCTACAAGAATTGGAAGGTTTTTCTAAAAATCGGGCAACAATCATCGTTTCTCACCGCATTTCTACCATCCGAAACGCGACAAAAATCATCGTTTTGGAAGCAGGTCGCATCATAGAAACGGGATCCCATTCCGAACTTTTGGGTCGAAAAGGTGCCTATTTTGACATGCACCAATTGCAGCTGCAGCAAGAGCAAGAGGCTAAAAACACCCTAGCATAAAATCTTATTAACAGTAGTTTGTGCGTCTTTTTTTGAAACATTGACGCAATCGTTTGCGTATATTCGACCAAACCATAAAACAAACAACTATGAAAAAACTAATGATTTTTGTAGGAGCTTTAACATTGACTGGGTCATTGTTTGCTCAAAAGCCTGCTAGTGATGACGCACGTTATTCATTAGAAGGATTAGCTAACCTGAATACCAGCAATGGTATGAGCTTTACTGCTCCATCTCTACGCTTACGTTATTTTGCAACTGACAACATTGCAGCACGTGTGCAATTTGGGTTTGGCGGTGACGGATCTTCTGTAGTAAGCACACCAAGTAAGGAAACGCATTATTATGCTAACCCTACCGCTGGTGGTGAAAGCGGAACAGTCGACATCGCTCGTAGCGCATGGGATTTAAAGTTAGGTGCTGAATATCACCTTGCAGGAACAGACAAAATGTCGCCTTATTTCACTGCAAACGTTGGCTTTGGCAGCGGTTCTGAGGAACAAACTTGGACAAATGTGTTTTTTGATTCAAATGGAGATCTAGGATATGCTCAAGGAATGAGTGTAGCTGCTTCTGGTGGTTACAGTACATTTAGCTGGGGTTTAGGTGCAGGTTTTGACTACTATGTAGCTGACAACCTTTACCTTGGATTAGAGTTAAATTTGACAAGCACATCTGTTACTAATAATGATGTCGTTCAAGAGATTACATCACCGCTTGGCACACAAACTGTCACTGAACTCGGAAACAGCATGACTTACACCAACATTGGTGCAGCTCACGGATCAGTACGTATTGGTTGGAGATTCTAAGCAATCAACACCTTAAAATGCAAAGGGGGGCTTCGGCTCCCCTTTTTTATTGCATTATTTTTAACTTTGTATCATGGATTTAAGAAAACATGTGGAGGTCTGCTTCACGCCAGGAGAATACCCTTACTACAAAGATGAATTTGAAATTGTTGTTGTTATCGACGTTCTGCGTGCTACATCTGCCATCTGCGCTGCTTTTGACAACGGCATTAATTCTATAATTCCTGTCCCGACTGTTGAAGAAGCGTGGGCCTACAAACAAAAAGGGTTTTTAGCGGGTGCTGAACGCAAAGGTCAAATTGTCGATGGTTTTGACTTCGGAAATTCTCCTTTCTCCTACATGCGCGAAGATTTCAAGGGTCAAGATGTTGTTTTAACGACCACCAATGGCACCAAGTCTTTGGATGTCGCCAAAGATGCTGAAGTTGTGGTAGTAGGTTCTTTCTTAAATCTAGACGCACTCTGCAAATGGCTCGCTACCCAAGATAAAAATGTACTCTGCTTGTGCTCGGGTTGGCAAGACAAATTCAACCTTGAAGACACCATTTGTGCCGGAGCAATTTGTCAGTATTTAATCGGAACAGGCAACTACATTTCCGACGAAGACTCTTCCATAGCTGCCAAGTATTTATACCTTTCGGCCAAAGACAATTACTTTGGCTACTTGAAGTCGAGCTCGCACCGCAGACGCCTCAAAAATCTCAACCTCAACGAAGACATCAAGTATTGTCTGACTCCAAATCAAACGGAGGTCATTCCAATACTGAAAGATGGTAAACTTATCAAACACAAAGCTTAAACACTGCTATAAGCCACTATTCTTTGGCTTCATATTTTTAATTTCAGGCGCCCAGCAGCAACAAAGAACACAATGGGGTTTTGCCGGGCATCAGCGCATCAATGAATTTGCGGTTTACCTGTTACCCCTAGAACTGCAGCATTTCTTCATAGCGCACCAACACGAGCTCATCGCACAAGCAGTGGCCCCAGATCTTCGTCGTTATATCCAAGAAGCAGAGGCCACACGACACTACATCGATCTAGATTTTTATTACAAGCGTGGAGAAAATCCTTTTTGGAACCTCCCACAAAATTGGCAAGCTGCCAAAAATTGCCACACTGAGGATACACTTTTGGCACACGGAATAGTTCCATGGCACGTGATCCACATGAAATACCGACTTCAAAAAGCTTTTGAACAAAAAAATTTAGCGCTCATTTTAAAAAATGCTGCAGAAATTGGGCATTACATTG
>JBIPMW010000052.1:0-10790 GCA_044376455.1 Crocinitomicaceae bacterium
CTCTAGGATCACTCGCCAGATATATGCTTTTTGAGCTTTGATGAGTTGTCCGGTGCGTTGATCAATGCCATCCCAAGCGTTTTGTGCATCAGTGGTGTTAAAAATGACCGCGCCGTTATCAGGGTCAAGAATGGTAAGTACGAAGCGTACGTCTCTGATAGTAAGGGCGTAAGGCATAAAGCGCGCGTTGCGCTCGTCTCGGGATTGCGGATTGAAGGCATTGACGGCAAGTAGATTGTAATTTTGATCTACGGATACCGTTATAGATTCCAAAACATGACAGTCTTCATTGCCCACTTGTGCACTCACGGTGTATGTTTGTTGCTTGAAAGCAAGTAAGTCAGCGCCTTTCGCTTTTTGATTGCTGAGGTTGCCGTTTGAACTCCAGGTGATATTCGAAACAGAAGATTCTGCATGAATGTGCACAACCGGGTAACCGCTTTCATAGGAGATGTTTTCTGCTGAAAGTATAACCTTCATTCCCTGGCAAGGTGTAAGAGTTTTTTGAGGCTCATCAGTTGTTGGTTCAGCCGTATTTGATTTGTCAGAAAGAAGCGTCGGTTTAGCCGAGGATTCGAAATCAGCTCTGTCAAGAAGTGCTACTGAATTCGTTGGATTTTCGATTAGTTGCGTAGCCCATTGTGTAATTTGGGTAGCGCTTGGCTCGATTTGGTCTGTGAGGAGTGCAGGCGCTTGAGCGATGGTGCTAGACGTTTGATCCTGTTTGTTTTTCTGAAGTGTCGGAAGCTTGATTTTTGAGGGTGAGTCAATTTTTGTTTCTAAATTTTTGTCTTTTTTAGCCAGAGCGGGCTGTGTTTTTTGTGTTTTGCTCGTGGTCGGTGTCGAGGATGTGTTTGTCCATATGGCGAATATTCCGACAGATACAGACACAATAATTGCCATGGCAATTTTACCATACCAAGAATTCCCAGTCTTAACCTTTGGAAGCTTTTTAGAAAGCGCTTCCCAGGCCTTAGGGTCGTAATCGTAGGAGAAATCTTCTACTAGCGATTTGATATTTTTTTCAAATTGATCTTTCATCGTTTTTCGATCAGTAAAAATTGTTCTTTTAAAAGCCGTTGCAAATTCATTTTTGCTTTTGCTAAATTGGATTTTGAGGTTCCTTCTGAAATCCCTAAAATGTCGGCGATTTCTTTGTGGGTATGTTCTTCAATGACATAAAGGTTGAAAACCGCTCTGTAAGCCGGAGAAAGTTTTCCGATGGCCTCTATGGCTACCTGTCCTTTGAGTTCTAGCAGTTCGTTGTATTCTGCCTCGACCATTGGGTCAGCACTACCAGCAACAAAATCGTTGTCTTGGTCGCTTAGAAAAGGATCTTTTTTGGCTTTTCGGAGGTGGTCAATCGCCGTATTGGTCACAATGCGACGAATCCAGCCCTCTAATGAACCAGTAAAATCAAAAAATTCCAATTTATCAAAGACCTTTAAAAATGAAATTTGAAGAATCTCTTGCGCGCTGTCGCGATCACTGAGATAACGCATACAAACTCCTAGCATTTTGCCGTAATAGGTTTGGAACAAACGCTCTTGTGCGCGTCGTTCACCCCTGAGGCAAGCCTCCACAATAGCCTTGAGTTCTTTTTGCTGCTCCAATTTTCAATGTCTAAGAAACGCAGTAAACTCAAAAGGGTTGCCTCTGCGTTTGTCGGTTTTTGAATTCCTGTCAAAAAAAGCTATTTTTTCTCAACTAATGCGTAAATTCGTCACGCCAACGCTTTAATCAATTTAAAAAAAACAAGCAAATGAAAGTAACTGTTGTAGGTGCAGGAAATGTGGGAGCAACCTGTGCTGATGTATTGGCTACCCGAGAAATCGCCAATGAAATTGTTTTATTAGATATCAAAGAAGGTTTTGCTGAAGGCAAGGCGCTCGATATCTGGCAGACAGCCCCAATCAATCTTTATGATTCACGTACTGTGGGTTCAACCAATGATTATTCGCGTACAGCAGATTCAGACGTTGTGGTCATTACTTCAGGTTTGCCGCGCAAGCCAGGTATGTCTCGTGACGACCTTATCGCTACCAATGCTGGTATCGTTAAGACCGTGACGGAAAACGTAGTGAAATACTCGCCAAATGCCATCATCATTGTGGTTTCAAATCCGTTAGATGTCATGACTTATTGCGCTTATTTGAATGCTAACATGCCTTCATCTCGTGTATTTGGTATGGCTGGTGTACTTGATACAGCACGTTACCGCGCTTTCTTAGCAGAAGAACTCAATGTTTCTCCAAAAGATATTCAGGCCGTGCTTATGGGTGGCCATGGTGATACCATGGTACCACTACCTCGTTATACAACTGTTGGGGGTATTCCTGTTACTGAGCTCATCGAAGAAGTTAAATTGAACGAAATTATTGAGCGCACGAAATTTGGTGGTGGTGAAATCGTTAAATTACTAGGTACTTCTGCTTGGTATGCACCAGGTGCAGCAGCAGCTCAAATGGTTGAAGCAGTTGTCCGCGATCAAAAACGCATATTCCCAGTTTGCGCATGGTTGCAAGGCGAATATGGTTTCTCTAACATTTACCTAGGTGTACCTGTTGTTTTAGGTAAAAACGGTATTGAAAAAATCATCGAATTACAACTCAATGATGCTGAAAAAGCACTTCTTGCAGACTCTGCAGAGGCAGTTAAAAGCGTCATGGATGTATTGGACAACATGAATGCTACAGCATAATTCAATTCAAAATCTAAAGGTTTCTTTGTAAACGATAAGATTTAAACTGATTCATACAAAAAGAGAGGGCCGCTGCGCGGCCCTCTCTTTTTTTGCTTGATGCTCAAACAATTGTTATGGAAAATTGACTGTGATGAATACTACTGAATTTCATACGCACCAATATCTGGCGGATTACCTCGGCCATTGCCTAATATATCATTAAAAACGCTTGAAGTAATGCCATTGTTGCTTAAAAAAGAATTATTCGCAAAAGTAAAATTGCGCTCACTTGGATTATTAAAAGCACTGGCTTTGTTCCAAAATACCTGCGCTCCATAAAATGCATCAGTGTAGACTGTTTCAGATTTGATCAAGGTATAAGAGAAGTCAAAATTGAGCACAACGCCCGTCATTTGAATGGTGTCTATGGCCAATTCGGTTTTGAGGTTGCCATCGAGTACGCAGTTTTTGAATACGCCTTCCTCGATACTGGATACATATGTTTCTTCAAGTTGGTAATTCGTAAAATAATTACTGATGCCAACAGCGGGGTTAGTGGAAGCGCCATAGCCTAACAAATTACAATGATTGAAGTTAAACGAGCCGCCTTGTAAAACCAATAAGGCGTGTGTCCCATTCTGAGAAATGACACAATTTTCTGCTTTCACTTTTGCACCTGCATAGATGAAGACACCATAGCGTGCCTGGTTATAAATTTGTGTGTTACTAAGTTGTAGGGTGTAACTCGTATTTGTTGGGTCCTCGCTAAATAAATGCACACCACTGGTTCCATTTTTTAGGATGGCATAATCAATTGTGGAAGGGAGTGCTTCGTGGAGGTAAATACCATAATACTGGCCGCTCACATCTTGGTAGTCTTGTTCGAGGCGGTCTCCTTGGAATACGACTTCGTTGCCCAATTGGCCTTCTATTTGAAGTTTCCCCTTGTACACATAAAGTAAAGCGTTTTTATGCAGATACACTTGAGTTCCGGCTTGAATAGTGAGAGTTTTGGATGAATCTACGATTGCAGCACCGTAAATGACATGTGGTTTGTCATTGGGCCAGGTGCCTTCGTTGAAATCAAATATTTGCGCTTGAAAGTTGGAATAATGAAAGTAGGCATCTTGCCCCCAAGCGGCAAGCTTTACAAATTGGTCCTTGCCATTGGTGCGAAAACGGATGGAATCCTCTATGATGAGGGGTTGGTTGGCGCCATTAGAATTCAGCGTAACCTCTACAAATACAAACAGGGAGTCTTGGGCTTCAAGAATGATATCTTGGTGAAGATCTGCAGGGACGCCATCGACATTAATGCTGTAAACCGATTGTGCGCCGCCCATGAGTTCAATGGCCTCTATTTGCAGACTTTTTTTGTCTTTATTATAAATTTTGAATGCCTTTGTGGTAGAACCTACGGTCGTAAAAACAGTATCAAAAACCAACGTGTCTGTTGAGAATTCAAGATGCGCTTTGGAGAGCAAAACTTGTTTGTTGCAAGAACTGAGGCTTCCCCATAAGAAAAAACCGAGTAGTACAATGCAAAAAGTAATTAAACGCATGAGCATACAACGAACAAAGCTAAATAATATTGGGGTTTTAGGTCAGTTTCAATAAAAAATGTTGTTTGGCTTGCTGTGGTCGCCTGCTCAACAGGCCAAAATACCAAGCATCTGCACTGAAATGAAATCTTGGATGCGCACAAAGGTCCTTCCACTCCGCCTTGTTGAGTCGAAGAATTGAAGCAGGCAATAAAATGATGCTTTCTGGGTGCAACTCCAACTGAGGAAGGATTTTTAAAACTTCTTTCCCTACTTTTTCTTCTATCCGAATGAGCTGTTTTTTTTGATCTGAAAAGCGTTGTTTTTCCGTTTGTAAATGGACCAATTCAAAGTCTGGTAAAGCACTCATTAGTTTTTCCAGGAATAAGTCAGTTTTTTTTTGAGGCCCGCTGCTATTTCCACGTTTTTTAAATGGAACTTTTTGAGGTCGAACGATATCTACCAAAAAGTAAGCAAATGGAGAATGGGTGCCGTGGCGGCCTTTGGCCTTCCAAATAAAAGCAGTAAATTCGAACCAGTTAAACACGGTGCAAAGTAACAAAAAAGAAGCCAAACACATGGATCCACAGGCAGCCATCAAGCAACAACACGATGTCGTTCAAAACGGAACAGTTCCACTTGACGTGTTGGCGGCTTGCAGGGTAGGTGATGGCATTGTGGCATTTACTGAAGAACAAAAAGAACAATACCGTCAATTAGCAAAAACACTTGCTCCTGAGGTTACTTATTTTGTACCTGCCTCTGGATCTGGCTCCAGGATGTTCGAATTTTTGTTGGAGTTCATTCAATATCCCAATCCGGAAAATTCTCAAAAAGCCGCACGTTTTTTCAGCCGTCTTTCTGAGTTCGCTTTATTTAGAAAACTGCCTACTGAACTCAAGCGCGCGTATTTCAGCGGTACACTTCAACTCGAAACCCTCATCGATCATCTACTCGGAGAGTCAGGTTTAAACTTCGGGAAAACCCCAAAAGGTTTGATACCTTTCCACACGCACGAACCGTTCGTATTGAATCCATTTCAAGAGCATATCGTACAAGCCTCTCATTTGCCATTTAACGCTTGTAACTTTCACTTTACGATTCAACAAGAATTTGAAAAGGATTTTTCCCAAGCCATTCAAGATTTGGAGGCGCTGACATCTCAAAAATATGCGGTGAGTTATTCTACCCAAGATGCGGCTACTGACGCTTATGTTTTTAAATCCGACGGTAGTTTATTGTACGATTCTAGCGGTAGTCCGCTAAGAAGGCCTGCTGGTCACGGAACTTTAATAGGAAACCTTCAAGCATTGGGGGCTCGCTTTATCTTGGTCAAAAACATCGACAACGTCCAACACTATACGCAACAAGAACACAGCAATCAGAACTGGGAGTTTTTATTAGGTTTGCAGCTGCAAATCCAAGCGGATTTAAAGGCTTTTATAGCCAATAATGATTTTGAAGGGCTTTGTCGTTGGAATGAGGCCATGGGTCTTTTTGATCCGGTATTTCTTTTGAATTCAGCCGAACAAAATTGGCAAGCTTTGTTAAATCGTCCGCTCAGAGTTTGTGGCATGGTGCGCAACGATGGTCAGCCTGGCGGTGGTCCTTTCTTTATTTCAAAAGATGGCGTCAAGTCCAAACAAATCATTGAAAAATCACAACTCATTCATTTGCCAAACGCCAGTCAGCTCTTATTGCAAAGCACCCATTTTAATCCGGTTCTCATGGTACTGAGTCCTTGTGACTTAAATGGGGAGGCTCACGATTTACAACTTTATCAAGACCCCAGCGCATGTTTCGTGGTCGAAAAAAATCACGAAGGTCAACACGTAAAATTTGTCGAGCAACCGGGTCTATGGAACGGAGCAATGGCAAGTTGGAATACACTTTTTGTTGAATTGCCTTCGCATATCTTTTCACCAGTAAAATCGGTAATCGACTTATTAGAAAATGCGCATCTGGCAAACAAAGCCGACTAGAATTGGTTACTTTTGTAACTAAAATAATTTGGCATGATCCCAGTTACCGTTTACAGTGAAATGACCCCCAACCCGAACACCATGAAATTCGTGGCCAATAAGTATTTGTTGCCTACAGGTGCATCGGTTGAATTCGATACAAAAATGAGCGCAAAAGGTTATTCGCCTTTGGCTGAAGCCCTTTTTGACTTCCCGTTTGTCGCCAAAGTTTTTGTGGCGTCTAATTTTGTCACAGTAGCCAAAACTGACAACGTCCCGTGGGATTTCATCACTATGGAGCTCCGTGAGTTCATCCGCGAATGGATTGCTTTTGGAAAAGAGGTGCTTATCGCCATGCCAAGCCAAATTCAGCTAGACTCAGAACAAAATGCTACTGAAAGTGCAAGCCCAAGCCCCCAAGCCCTGCCAAAATTTGAGGCATCTGAGCTCGATGACGCCATTGCAGATTTACTCGATCAATATGTGCGCCCGGCTGTTGCCAATGACGGTGGTGCCATCGATTTTTTAGGCTTCGAAGACGGAAAAGTGACGGTCTTGCTCAAAGGCTCTTGTGCGGGTTGTCCATCTTCAACTGCCACCTTAAAGGGCGGTATTGAAAACCTTTTGAAGCAACACTTGCCTGAAGTCAAAGAAGTTGTTGCATTTAACGGCTAAATTTTAACATTCATATAAGCTAGTTGTGAAATTAGCCTTATATTTAAATGAACAACTGTAACTCGCCGTTGTTACAGCAGCATACTATGTCCGTTACCGAACAAACATACGACCTCAAAGGCGCTTTGCGCCAGCATTTTGGCTTTGATCATTTCAAAGGTTCTCAGCAAGAAATCATCGACAACATTCTTGCCGGACGCAACACCTTCGTGATCATGCCAACTGGCGGCGGAAAGTCCATGTGTTATCAATTGCCATCGCTCATTTTACCCGGCACCTCTATCATTGTTTCGCCTCTCATTGCCCTCATGAAAAACCAAGTGGATGCGATTCGCGGTGTCAGTGAAACAGGGCATATCGCGCACTTTCTCAATTCGTCATTGAGCAAGTCCGAAATTCAGAAAGTAAAAGAAGATGTCCTTTCTGGGCGCACCAAAATGCTCTACGTTGCGCCAGAATCACTCACCAAGCAAGAAAACATCGATTTTTTAGCGGCAGTTCCGATTTCATTCTTCGCCATTGATGAAGCACACTGTATTTCTGAATGGGGCCATGATTTCAGGCCTGAATACCGCCGACTTCGTGAAATTTTTGAAAAAATTTCAAAAGTCCCCATTATCGCCCTGACGGCCACGGCCACGCCTAAAGTTCAATTCGATATTCAAAAGAATTTAAATATGCTCGATGCCGACGTATTTAAATCATCGTTCAACCGCGACAACCTTTATTACGAAATCAGACCTAAACGCGAAGTTGAAAAACAAATCATCCGCTATATCAAGCAGCGCGAAGGTCAAAGTGGGATCATCTATTGCCTCAGTCGTAAAAAAGTAGAAGAAATCGCCGAACTCTTACAAGTAAATGGTATTTCAGCCATTCCGTATCATGCAGGCCTGGATGCAACAACCAGAGCCAAACACCAAGATGCTTTTCTGATGGAAGAGGTGGACGTCGTGGTGGCAACCATCGCTTTTGGTATGGGCATTGACAAACCAGATGTGCGCTATGTCATTCACCATGACATTCCAAAGTCCATTGAAAGTTATTATCAAGAAACGGGAAGGGCAGGTCGAGATGGTGGTATAGGCGAATGCGTCGCTTTTTACAGCTATAAAGACATCGAAAAACTCGATAAATTTTTACAAGGTAAAGCCATTACTGAACAAGAAATTGGCAGACAGTTATTACACGAAATAGTTTCATACGCAGAAACATCTGTCTGTCGTAGAAAATTTATCTTGCATTACTTCGGTGAAGAATTCAACGAGCAAAATTGCAACGAACAATGTGACAACTGTCGTCATCCGCAAGAAAAAATGCAAGGCGAGAGCTACCTCAAATTATTGCTCGACGCCGTTGCCAACCTTGATGAAACTCAAAATGCCAAGCATTACTGCGCCTGTTTATCTGGGCACCTCAACGCAGACATCAAAGCATACAAACACGATCAACTCCCGCTTTTTGGTTCGGGCAAAGACCAAGACGAGCATTTTTGGAATGCCGTCATTCGCCAGGCAGTGGTCAATGGTTTTCTGTACAAAGATGTCGAGACCTTCGGCACGCTCAAGCTTTCAGAGAAAGGAAAAGCCTTTAGAAAGCAACCAGTACCTTTCCAAATATTCAAGCAACACGATTTCTCAAATACCGACGACGACGATATTATTGCCGTCAATCAAAAAGGGGCGGCCCTCGACGAATTACTTTATAGTCAATTACTCGATTTAAGAAAATCTGTAGCCAAGCAAGCAAGTGTACCACCATTTGTTGTTTTTCAAGAACCTTCCCTTCGCGATATGTGCGTACAATACCCCATTACGATGCAAGAATTGACTGCCATTCAGGGTGTTGGTGTAGGAAAAGCACAGCGTTATGGCCAAGCTTTCATAGAGCTCATTGCCGCGCATGTAGAAGCCCAACAAATTGAAAGACCCCTCGACTTCGTTGTCAAATCCTTGATCAATAAATCAGGTGCAAAAGTTCAACTCATTCAGAACATTGACCGCAAGCTACCGCTGGAGGACATCGCTAAAGCACAGGGCAAATCCTTTAATGAACTGATTGAAGAACTTGAAACTGTGGTTAATTCAGGCACAAAACTCAACATTGCTTATTACCTGGATGACATATTAGACTCTGACAATCAAGAAGAAATCATCGATTACTTTCTTGAGGCCGAATCTGACGATTTACTCACCGCTTATCATGAATTTGATGGATGTTATTCAGAAGAAGAATTGCGTTTAGTACGCATTAAATTTTTATCGGAATACGGTAATTGATCTGCTTTTTCAGCGCTATCATTTTAACAGACTTGCCACCGAGCTGCGCGAAACGCTGTGATAATTTGCTTTGGCTTTATTGAAGATATCCTTAGCCATTTGATTGGTTTTCGGATTGCTGTTTAAAGCTTCATAAATTGGCATTAAGTATTTACGACGCCCCACCTTAACTAAGAACTGCTCTAAGGCTGGTTTGATTTCAAGCGCATATGACGTTTGAGCGGCCAATACAAACCATTCTTTCAATACTTCGCTGTTCTGTGAGGCACTGAAATGCAAATCGTGGTCGAGCTGTCTCATTCTAGCAATGCTCGTGTTTGGACTCAGATTTCTGATGAAAATCTGCCATTCTTGAATAATGCGGTCTTGGTAATGAATGCTGAGGTCAATTTTAACCTTTTTGCGTTTTCCATTTTTGCGGATCCATTTGTATTTGAATTGTGGCTTGAACGGATTGCTACCCGCATTGAATTGCTGCGCAAAACTTTTCATTTGATCGAGCCTTGGAGCTGCGATTTGAATACAGTTCTTGGGTAGCCCTTCTTCAAAAATCCATTGGCGGTAATTGAAATCTATTTGAAGGGGGGTGAGCAAATGTTGTTCTAAGTAATCGATGAAGGTATTGGCATCAATGGTCTGAAAAGCAAAGTGGGCAAAATAATTCTTAAGGAATTTGTCAAGTGCAGCTCTGCCGACTTTTTGCTCGAGTGTTTTGAAAAAGAATGCGCCTTTTACATAGGCTACGTCTGACAGTGCTAAGTCGGGGTCACGGCCCACGAGTTCAAGGTGTAATTTACTATCTTCTGGGTGTTGACTAGTTTCAATTTCTTTCAGGGCATCTTGTAATTCGTCAAATTCAATCAGGGCCATGATGTCCGCTACTTCTTTGCCAGATAAAGCCTCCATGATGCGCTGTTCAAAATAAACGGTAGTTCCTTCATTGAGCCATAAATCTGACCACGAATGATTCGTGACTAAATTTCCGGACCACGAGTGTGCCAACTCGTGAGCCAAAACCGATACCAAACTTTTATCGCCTGTGAGCAATGTAGGATTGGCAAAAGTGAGCATAGGGTTTTCCATGCCGCCAAATGGGAAAGAATAGGGCAGGACCAAAACGTCATAGCGTCCCCAGCAATATTTGCCATATAGATTATTGGCTACCCGCATCATTTTGGGTAAGTCTTCAAATTCTTTTGCGCATTGTTGCAAAAGTTCTTTTTCTGCATAAACACCACAACCTGTACCGAGATCTTTGAATCCGATGTCTCCTACAGCCAAAGCGATGAGGTAACTTGGGATTGCATAGGGCATATCATAATGATAAATACCTTCCGTGTTGAGCGAAGTCGGATTCTTGGCGCTCATGAGGGCCAATAGATCCGAAGGCACCTTGACATCTGCGCTATAAGTAATGCGATTCGAAGGTGAATCTTGCAATGGAATCCAGGTGCGTGTTAAAATGGCTTGCCCTTGTGTGTACAGAAAAGGTTTGGTCTTGGAACTCGTTAAAGTGGTATCTAGCCAATCTAGTGCCGCTGACTCTGTGGTTGTTTGGTAGTAAATATTTACAAAAGTCGTGTTGGAATCGACATTGACGAGTAGTGCCTGACCAATGATGCTGTCTTTATCCATGGGGCCGATAGTAAAG
>JBIPMW010000202.1:0-3437 GCA_044376455.1 Crocinitomicaceae bacterium
TCAATGATACATCCGCTGTTTTGATGCGCAATGAAGCTTTAGTTTATAATAAAACAAAGCCGCTAGACTACACTCAATTCAATCAGTACAATCTGCCCTTCATGGATGTAGTCTGTGTTTTGAATCCAGATGGCTACTTACTTGAAAAAGAGCTTTATTTTAGGATGAATCAACAAAGTCAAAAGGAAGTGTTTCGCTATGATGCAAAAGGGCTTTTAACTGAAAAATCAGTGCTTAACAACGGTATTCAGCCCTCTGAAACATGGAATTATCGCTACGATCAATGGGGTAATCTTATCGAAGTACTCTATTTCAAAAACACGCAAGTACTTCATGAATTACAAGTCATTTATGACTACAAAACAGGTTATCTCGGCTCCATTATTCACAAAGATTTAATTACGAATCAACTCAAAATTTTACGATTCACCAAATACACTTCTTTTTGAATCTAGATTTGTTAAATATTTCTTAATAGTTTAATTTCAAGTACTTTTGGTATCATTTTCGCCTACAAGCACGAAACTTCAGCTTATGAAAACAATTTACACATTCCTTTTCTTGCTCATCAGCACTTCCTATACTTTAGCTCAAAAAGTCAATTATGAAAGTTCAAAATGGTTTTGGGGTTTTAATATTGGCTCAACTTGGAGCAGTACAGATCTCAAGGATGAAAATTACAATGGCTTTGGCCTGACTTTAGGTCGTTCCTTCAATTACGACTACGGTCATGCGCTTTCTTTTGATCTGCGGGGCCGTTTTTTGGCGGGTCAATGGTATGGCCAAGGAAATGACTATACAACCTTAGGTTCGTCGGTTAATCCGGTACTTCAACCCTACATAACCGGCAACCAAAATTACGTGCATAATTTTAGAACCGACATCCGAGAACTCGACCTCGAATTAGTTTTACATGCCGGCAAACTACGCGAGCGCACAGGGTTTGACCCCTATATTTTTGGAGGAGTTGGTCTCACTTGGCAACAAAACTGGACCGATGCCCTTGATACAGCAGGTTTGATCTACGACTACAACGCAATGGCTGCTGCTGGCCCGCTGACCGAACAACTTCCTGGGGTTTTAGACAACATGTATGAAACACGCCTAGACGGGCTCTCAAATAATGCATGGCAAGTCGATTGGATGCCAAGTTTGGGCTTCGGCTTGGCCTATCATCGCGGGCGCTTCAGCATCGGGTTAGAGCACAAAACAACTTTTACAATGGCCGATAGCTTTGATGCCATACAAGACCAAACCGCGCGCCTAAGAAATGATTGGTATCATTATACCTCGGCTATAGTTCAAATTCATTTCAAGCAAAGAAATCCTCAACCAAGACCCGTCAGAGAAAATCCAAGGCCAAATCCACTACCGAACACAGTTCCAAATAATCAATCCAATTCAAATCCTTGTCCAACTCCTGAGGTTCAGACTTTCTTTCCACCCCAAAATGCAGTAACTGTTTCGACAATCAAAATTGAGTTCACCGTTGCCTTTATCAACAGCGCTCAAGATTTAGTGCTACTCAATAGCTTCAATCAATCCATTCCTTTCAATTACAATTCGTTTTCGTCAAGAGTTGAAGCGCTAGTAAACCTCAATCCGGGAATCAACAATTTTACTTTGAGCGCAACTACTCCTTGCGGCACTGACCAACAAACTATTCAGATCAATCGAGAAAATTGCCAAAGACCTGCCATTCAAATAACCAATAATGGCGGTAACAATACAGTTACGCAAGCTGCTTATAATTTTATCGCAACAGTCTCAGGGCAGGTCAATAGCAACCAAATTCAGCTGATCCACAACGGAATGTCTGTCCTCGGATTCAACTTCAATAGTGCCAACGGACAACTCCAACGCCTGATCAATTTAGCACCTGGTAGCAATATCATTCGTGTCGAAGCAAGCAACGCCTGCGGCAATGCTGCTGAACAAATTACAGTCATTCTCAATAGCTGTGAAAGACCCGCGCTTACTTTTATCAACCCAAGCGCCGCTGGCACCACAACCAATATCAGCACCCTCGCGCTTAAAGCGCAAATCACGGGATCCGTTTTTGGCGGGCAAGCACAAGTTTACTTAAACAATAATCTTGTTTCGAATATACAAGTTAACGGCAATTACATCACGGCTAACTTAGCTCTAAATTCAGGATTAAATAACATTCAAGTACGATTTTCTAACCAATGTGGAATGGATCAATTGAACTCCTCTATTACCTATCAGAATTGTGTTACTCCTGCAATCACAATTCTCTCTCCAGCAATAAATAGCACGGTTCAAAGTTCTGCCTTACGACTCCGCGCCAATTTAGCAAACGTGATGAATCGTGCTTTGATCAAATTATTGGTCAACGGCAATGAAAATACTTCTTTTTCATTCAACAACATCAATGGTCTACTCGAATATAATGGTCAGCTCAATGTAGGAATCAATAATTTCACTCTAACCGCAGCCAATGACTGTGGTACAGACATCGAAACTTTTACCATCAACTTTGACGCATGCAAACAACCAACGCTTACTTTGAACGCAACCATGCCAGCTAATAACGCAACGGTGTCCAATGCCGCATTTAATTTAATGGCACAAAGTACTTTCTTGAATCAAAATCAAATAACCCTGAGTCTAAATGGTGTGATCGAGCAGCCATTTACTTTTCAAAATGGAGCCATCTCTGCCGCATTAAATCTTAAACCGGGTATTAATACCATTCTACTTCAAGGAAAAAATGATTGCGGACGCACATTTCATAGTTTAAATATCAACTTCGTACAAGCAGCCCCTCCATGCGATCCACCCCAAGTAATATACAACATGGTGCCAACAGGCAGTAACGTCAATGACCCTGTATTCATGTACAACGCCATTGTGGTTAATTATACTCCCAATTCTAATATCATACTGTCGATCAATGGAACAGTTTTAAGTGGTTACAGCAATGAAAATGGAAATATTTCTGCCGAACTAGGTCTAATTGAAGGAAATAACCAGATTTCAATTACAGTTACCAACGACTGCGGGACATTCACAAATACTTATTACGTAAATTACATCAACGATGGCAGCGAAGGAGGGCAAAGAAAACCATCTACCACACCAACCAAACCCGTAACACCGAAGCCAACCAATACTGCTCCAAAACCCGCAGCACCCAAAACAAATACTAATCCAACTAAGCCAGCTGTTAATCAGACAACTAGCCCAACAAAAACCAATCCCGGGACCCAAAAGTCAGATACCTTAAAAACGGCTCCAAATACCACAACAAGCCCACAAAAAACGAAAGAAATAAAAACTGAAAAAGGAGGAGGTCGCTAGACCTCCTTTTTTGTGCATGAATACTTGGGGCTCTGCTCAAATCTTCCTATATTCGCAATCTTAAAATCGCACACAAATGGCAATTATCGGTAAAATTCGCGCCAAATCTGGCC
>JBIPMW010000203.1:0-3413 GCA_044376455.1 Crocinitomicaceae bacterium
GAGCGCGAACTCCAGCTAGAAGATTTGCTCGAAAATCCGCTACCGCTAACGGAAAACAACCTGATTCGCCTACAGCAATTTCATTTTTTGGATTCAATTCAGGTGCTTGCCATAACGGCATTGCTCCGTACAAACCACTTTATAAGTTACTATCAGTTGCAGGGTTTAAATAGCTTTGACTCCTTGGAAATAAAACAGTTGACTGTAATTACTTACCTCGATGCAAGTTCATCAGTCTTTTCCAATAACGCGTTAACAGATAAAGGGAATTATAACGGAACATTCATTTTGAGGCTTTCTATGCCCGGATTCACCTGGCTAGATCATGTTTATGATTCAACAACAGAAGAAAAGTACAATGGCAATCAACTCGCACTTCAGCAGAAGTTTCAAATCCAATGGAATGATCACCTCAAGCTAACCATCAATAGTTCAAAAGATAGGGGCGAGGCGCTCGGGATTACTGCAAAGCAAAAAGGCATTGATTTTTTGACTGTTTCTCTTTTTTATCAAGCAAAGTCCCCCATTCAAAAAATAGCACTTGGGGCATATCAATTTCAATGGGGACAAGGCCTCCAATTATGGACCAGCAGGGCGATGGGGCGCTCTATTGACCTTTTGCAAAGTGTGCGGATGGCGCAGGGCCTTCAATTGTACAATGGTAACGATGAACAGCGTTATCTCAATGGATTTGCTTTTGCGTATCGCGTTTCAGCTCATGAGTTTTTTGGATTGTGCTCTCGAAAATTAATTGACGTCCCGACTCTTCGAGATTCTTTGGCACTGCAATTTGGGGCTCTTTCGTCAAACGGATTGCATCGCACATACTTAGAAGTGCAGCGCAAAAAACAAATTCAAGAGAACTTGCTTGGTGCAGCATGGCTATACAAAAAATCCACCTTTCAATTGGGAAGTATGTTGCTTTATCAGGGCTATGCTGTGGGCCCACATACCGATTCTCTCGGGCAACGCTTTTTAAAATTGAATCCCGCTGATATCATCAGCCTAGGCTTTCAGTTTAAAGGAAATTTCAGGCAGAGTTTCTATTTCTTAGAAGGTGTACAGTTGTTTGGTTCAGATCAATCATTCAAACATGCAAATGCATTTGTAAGCGGAGTATTGCTGCACTTGCACACTCGCTTGCAGTTAGGTATTCATTTGAGGTATTTTGGTTTATATTATCATGCTTTTTACGAACAAGGGTTTCATGCGAAGAACACTGCGCAAAATGAAAGGGGTGTCTTTATAAATCTCACCTATCGCTTGCGTAAAAAGATCATTTGGCAAACATATATCGACCAGTTGTCTTATCCGCATTTGACGCTAGATTATTACCCACAAACCCTAGCATTATTTCGAACACAATTGAATTACAGTCATAGTAAACTCACAAAACTTCAATTGAGTGTTCAAAAAACACTTGGTCGAAATGCTACTTTGTTCCGCTTAGAAGGCGTAACTGTTTACAGGCGTCAATTGACCTTGAATGCAGGTCTGCAGATGAGCTGCGTCAAATATTCTAAAAAGGGATATAGCGTGTTTTTTACATTGAAATACCAGCAATTAGGACATCCTTGGCGGGTCAATTTGCATCTTGGATCTTTTATGATCCCTGCGCCTTTGTATCCGCATTATCAAATGAATTACAACATTGGTTTTGGTTCTACAACGCTACAATTATTTGGACAGGGTTACTTTATACAAACCACAATGGAATATCAAATGAATCAAAAAATCCGCTGTGGTTTGCGCGTATTTTGGCTTCAAAAAAGCGCTTTGTTTGAACTTGATCAGCAGCTTTACACCTACACAGCGCAGCGCCAAAATTTACAGTTCGACCTCCAGTTTAAATACCAATTTTAGTTTTTTTTCGGTTTCCATGTACCAAAAACAATATTGTGGCGTTATGTCAGTAATTGAGGACTGCAAGCCTCTATTAAACTCTTGTTAAACTTCTTAAAACCAAAAGGCTATGGCTCTCCAACTCTCCGCCCACCAGCAGTCTTTTCTCCTCGAAGAGGAAAGAAAACTTGTCGAACGCGCCAAGGAAAACCCGCGCTATTTTGCGCCGCTTTATGAGCGTTACCACGATGCAATTTTTCGTTACATCTACCGCAGGGTAGACGAAGAAGAACAGGCCTATGATATTACGTCTAGCGTATTTGTCAAGGCGCTTCAGGGTCTTCACAAATACGAATACCGTGGTTTGCCTTTTTCTGCATGGTTATTTCGCATTGCAAAAAGCGAACTCTATCAAAGTTTCCGCGATCAAAAAGCGCAGCGTACAGTGAGTATCGATAAGGTCGTACTCAAGCAAGTCATCGAAGACTGGACTGAAGACTATCGTCAAGAAGACGTCGATCGCTTGCTCAGCAAATTGCGCTTGCTCAAAGATGGGCAGCTACAACTCATTGAAATGCGTTTCTTTGAGAAGCGATCTTTCAAGGAAATTGGCGACATCACTGGTTTATCCGAAAACAACGCGAAGGTGAAAACGTTTCGTGCCGTTTTAAAACTCAAACAATTTTTCCATCAAATCGAATAGTTATGCTTAAAATTTTACTCGATCGAACTGAGCCTAGTGCTGATAGGGTCAAGCAACAACAAAATTTCACGCAAATTTTGGCGGCCTGCAATTATCAGAAACAAGTCATGAATCCCTGGCGCTATTGGTATTTTCCTTTGTGGCTACTTGCTGTTCTCATGATTTGCTAGCACATGCACACAAGAAATAGTTTGTACATTTGTGTATGTACAAACTGTTTCGTTTTATTCTTTTTCAGTTCGATGCTGAGCGTGTTCATTATTTTGTCGTAGGATTACTGCGCCTGATGCATCAAATTTTACCAATACGTGTAATTTTTAGAGCAATTTATGTCAAGAAAGATGCGCAGTTAAAAGTAATCCTTTTTGGTCTCAAATTTGAAAATCCAGTAGGCTTAGCCGCTGGTTTTGATAAAAATGCTGCTTACATTGACCCACTTTCTGATTGTGGTTTTGGCTTTATTGAAATCGGAACCATCACGCCAAAGCCTCAGCCCGGCAACGACAAACCGCGCCTCTTCAGACTCAAGGCAGACAGCGCGATTCTCAATCGGATGGGTTTCAATAATGATGGCGTGGAAGCGGCAATCAGTAAACTTCAAAACAAGCGCAATAAAAAACTCATTATTGGCGGAAATATAGGCAAGAACAAATGGACGCCCAACGAAGAAGCGACGCAAGATTACGTCATTTGTTTTGAGGCTTTGTTCCCTTATGTCGATTATTTTGTTGTCAATGTTTCTTCTCCCAATACACCCAATTTAAGAGCTTTACAAGAAAAAGGCCCGCTCTTGGAATTGTTGTCGACCCTACAACAACTCAATGAAGCAAAAGCGCAACAAAAACCTATTTTGCTCAAAATAGCTCCG
>JBIPMW010000053.1:0-10705 GCA_044376455.1 Crocinitomicaceae bacterium
GGCTTTCACGATTGTGATATCTTCAACACTGCCTTGCTTATTGATTACAAATTGAACAAACACTTTATTATACATCTCCTTTTGGGAAAATTCTATTACTTCATTCAAGTTGATGTTGTCGCGAATAAATTTATTCAAGGCATCAAATCCACCGGGAAATTCAGCATCGACATCGACGATGTCATATATTTGATTGGTGTCAACTTTTGTAACAGGTTCTTGACCGTAAATGAAGTTCGCTACAACTAGAAAGGAAAGGATAAAGATTGTTTTCATCCTACAAACATACAAATGTTTAACTTTACCGCATGCAAGGATTAATCCTGAAATCTACTGGGAAATGGTATCAAGTTTTGTTGGAAGACGGCCAACATGTGCAAGCCAGCATTCGCGGAAAATTGCGCTTAGAAGGTCTGAAAACAACCAACCCAATAGCAGCTGGTGATCGCGTGCAAATGGAACCAGGATCCGATGAAGGATGGGCGATCACAAGTATACTTCCGAGACATAATTATATTGTTCGAAAGGCTACCAATCTTAGTAAGCAGATGCAAATTTTAGCTGCTAACGTAGACCGCGCATATTTGGTAGTAACCTTGAAGTCGCCGATCACACAAATTGCGTTTATCGATCGTTTTTTAGTAGCCGCAGAATCTTTTAGAATTCCGACCACACTCTTGTTCAATAAAATTGACCTTTTCGACGAAGCGGATACCGCGTATTTTGAGGCACTAAAAATCATCTATGAAAATTTAGGCTACCCTTGCTATGGTATTACCTCAGAAGACGCTAGTACAATTGCTTTTCTTCGGGAAGAAATTAAAGACAAGCAGGTCATGATTTCGGGCAACTCTGGTGTAGGAAAAACCACGCTTGTCAATGGCCTCGATCCTAACCTAGACCTCCGAACCGGAGAGATTTCTAAGGCGCACGAACAAGGCAAACACACCACAACTTTTGCCGAAATGCACGCCTTGAGTACAGGGGGGTATATCATAGACACACCTGGAATCAGAGCTTTTGGTTTGGTTGATCTTGAAAAAGAGCATTTTGCACATTATTTCCCCGAAATGCGTGCGCTATTAGGCGCGTGTCGTTTCAATAATTGCAAGCACCTCAATGAACCCCATTGTGCAGTCAAATTGGCCGTTGAAGAAGGTGAAATTGCCCCGCATCGTTATCAAACTTATTTGCAGCTCATGCACGAAGACGCGTCTGATCCATACCGCAGAAGCGAGTTTTCATAATTCAAAAAGTCCCCAAAATGAGAGTTGTCATTCAGCGCGTTCAAAAAGCATCTGTTGAAATTCAAGGACAAATAGTTGGTGAAATAAACCAGGGCTTACTCCTACTTCTCGGGATTGAAACGGAGGATAACAAAGGTGATGCTGATTATCTGGTACAAAAAATCAGTAACCTACGGATATTTTCAGATGCGGATGGCAAAATGAACCTCAGTATTCAAGATGTCGGCGGCCAAATTTTAGTCGTGAGTCAGTTTACCTTACACGCTGCTACACGCAAAGGCAACCGTCCAAGTTATATCAGGGCCGCACGTCCCGAACAGGCCATTCCAATTTACGAATATTTCCTTTCCGAACTGCAGAAAACCTCCCCCTCAATAATTCAAACGGGTCAGTTCGGGGCAGACATGCAAGTTGCTTTGGTCAATGATGGTCCTGTGACGATTATTATGGATTCGAAGGGGGAGATTTAGAGATTTATATAAAACTCGCAAAAATAGCCATCAATTCCTCCCTTGTCTCCACATGTGCCATATGACCACTATCGAGCAAATAGATGCGTGGGCCTTTGATTTTTGCATCTAACTCATCTACACTCACCAATCGATCGAGTTTGCCGTGAATAAAAATGAATTGCTCTGGATGGTCGTTTAGATATGCTGTAAAATCTGTTCTTTCGCGCATGGCCAAAGCAGCAAAGGCAATGGATTCTGGTGTCATTTCATTGGCCTCTTTCACAAGAGAATCGATAAAATGAGGATGGCTTTCAGGATGAGAAAACAAATTAGGGATAGCTTCTCTTACAAAATGGTATTTCGCTTTATGGACGATTGCCGCTACACGCAAGCGGTCTTGTTTTTTTTGTTCGGAATCTGACCAGCAATTGGAATTGAGCAAAACCAATTTTTGAAATCCGGGTTGCTGGCTCAGTTCTAATCCAACGTAAGCCCCCATTGAATGACCCACAATTGTGAACTTTTGGATGTCGAGATGCAGAAGCACTTTTTGAACTTCAAGCGCCATCGCTCGGATCGAAGGGTTTTGATCTAGAAGTTCAGATTTTCCGTGTCCGGGCAAATCAATAAAAAGCTTGGTAATTGGCAAATCGGAAAGTGGAAGGGCATCCCACATTGAAGATGATTCCAAAAAACCATGTAAGAAAAGCCAAATAGGACCTTTTCCTTGAAGTTGATAATGAAGCATTGAAATTAGGCGTTCATCAAACTCTCGATTTCTTCTGCTTCAATCGGAATATTACCCATAAGATTGAAAGGTGCGCCACTAGCCTGAATCACTACGTCGTCTTCAAGACGAATTCCTAAACCTTCATCTGGGATATAAATACCGGGCTCAACAGTAAATACCATATTGGCAGCAATTGGCTCTTGCCACAAACCTACATCGTGGGTGTCGAGGCCTAAGAAATGTGAGGTGCCGTGCATAAAGTACTTTTTGTAGGCTGGCCAAGCAGGATCTTGATGTTTGATATCGTCCATGGTGATCAAGCCTAAATTGACCAATTGTTCTTCCATTAAGTGCCCAACTTGCTTGTGGTAATCAGCCATTATTGTACCCGGAACGAGTAATTTGGTTGCTTCATTTTTTACATGCAGTACTGCATTGTAAACCGCTTTTTGTCGGGCTGTAAAATGACCATTTACCGGAATGCAACGCGTGAGGTCAGAACTGTAATTGGCATATTCGGCACCAACATCGAGTAAGATGACGTCGCCATCTTGACACTGCTGATTGTTTTCAATATAATGCAAGACGCATGCATTTTTACCAGAAGCGATGATTGGCGTATAAGCAAAGCCCTTTGAGCGCTTGCGTAAAAACTCATGGGCCAATTCGGCTTCTATTTCGTATTCCCACACACCCGGCTTGATAAATCCGAGTAATCTGCGAACCCCTGACTCGGTGATATTACAAGCGGTTTGCATGAGATCAAGCTCAATTTGATGTTTGATCGAACGGATCTTGTGCATGATTGGCGCTGATTTGTGGACTTGATGAGTTGGGTAGTCTTGTTTGACTTGTTTGATAAAGCGATCTTCGCGCGTCTCTACTTCTGTGTTGGCACGCAAATGCTCATTGGTGTTCAGATAAATACCTTGAGCCTCAGCCATAAGTTGCTTGAAAATCGTAGGGAATTGTTGTAACCAATAAACAGTCTGGATACCAGAAGTATCTAATGCCGCTTGTTTGGTCAACTTTTCACCTTCCCAAATGGCAATGAGTTCTGATGTTTCTTTTAAAAAGAGTACTTCTCGGTGAGCTGGGTTACTTGCATTTGGAAACAACACAAGTATGGATTCTTCTTGATCAACACCAGAGAGATACAGAATATCGCGGTGCTGAGCAAAAGGCAGGGTGCTGTCTGCTGATACCGGATAAATATCGTTGGAATTGAAAACAGCCAAAGTATTGGCAGCCATCTGGGCCGTAAAATTTTGGCGATTATTAACGTATAATGATTTGTCGATGCGGTCGTATTTCATAAGGCGTGTTTGTCAGTAAATTTAAGGGTTCTCTTTGAACCAACTGGAGTAAAGCACATAATTATTGGCAATGCGCTGCACCTCGCCAGCAAATAATTCTGGGGAAAGTGTTTTAATTTTTTTCGCTGGAATACCGGCATATATGCTCCAAGATTCTACGCGTGTTCCTTCGGTGAGAACTGCACCGGCAGCTACAATGGAATTTGCTTCAATATAACAGTTGTCCATGACGATAGACCCCATGCCGATGAGTACGTTGTCTTCGATGGTGCAACCGTGAACCAAAGCGTTGTGACCAATCGAAACATTGTTGCCAATATTGAGTTTGGTTTTTTCATAAGTACAATGCAATACAGCGCCATCTTGGATGTTTACTTTATTGCCCATACGAATGGAATTGACATCGCCTCTAACAACTGCTGAAAACCAAACAGAACATTGTTCGCCCATGATGACATCACCCACCACTGTAGCGTTTTCTGCTAAGAAACAATCGGGGCCAATTTGAGGAGAATATCCTCTGCAAGCTTTAATAAGTGCCATGAAGCAAAAGTAGCAAAAGCCCTTGTAACTTAATAAGTAAAGTTTCGTATAAACCGCGTTCTTATTTCACGTCATGAAGCGTCTTTTTCAGAGTAAATGGTTAAAAATTCCCTATAATATTGCGCTATATGGTTTTGCAGGTTATGGTGTCGTGTTGGTAGGCATCTACTTTGCACTGAAACTAAAACTTACGGATGACAAAGGCTTGGTTGACAACAACAACCGCTATTTTCAAGAAATGCATGACAAGTACAACCAAAATTTCAAGGTGGATAGCGCTTCATTGGTCAAATACCGCAATGAAATCTTGCAGCGAATTAATCTTGTCAATGAATATTACCCCAAAAATGCGCGCACCATTTTAGATGCTTGGGCTCAATCAAAAAGTGAAAAAATTGCTTTTCAAATGCTGGCGGCTATCGACCTGAAACTCAAAGACAACAAAAGCTATCAAAGAAGACTTCTTGAAATTTTGGCGAAAAGCAATAATCAGATCATGGCAAAAAGCGGAAATGCTTTTGAATGGATGAATTTCATTGAGTGGTCTTATTTCAAGGAAGCAGTTGCCAAAGACAAAAAATACATAGATTCAGCTGCGGCAGCTTGCGGTGTAGAACCTCGAATGATTGTCGCTTGTTTAGTGGGCGAACAAGTACGCCTATTTAATTCTCGAAGAGAGCGCTTCAAGGATCTCGTTGCGCCATTGAAAACTTTGGCGCTTGAAACCAATATGTCATTTGGGGTAACTGGTATCAAGGAACAAACTGCCCGAAATATTGAAAACTACCTACAAGACCCGCTAAGCCCATTTTACTGCGGGACGAAATACGAGCACCTACTAGACTACGACTCTACGCGCAATTACAACAACGCACACAACGATACGCTCAGTCTAAGGGTAAAACGCCTTGTTCAATACAAAGACCACTATTTTTCGTACCTCTACGCAGGAATTTTCATCCGCCAAATTGCAACTCAATGGCAAAAAGCAGGATACCCCATTGACAACCGTCCTGAAATTCTTGCATCCATATTCAACCTCGGCTATAATAAGTCTAAACCGAAAAAATACCCATCAGTCGGCGGCTCAAATTTCATGATCCGCGACAAGGAATATACCTTCGGCGGTGTAGCCTACGATTTCTACTATTCCGGTGAATTATTAGAAGAATTCCCATATTTTGCTGTCAAAATCAGCCAGTAGGTTATATAGATTTTGTATATATAAAAGCCCTCTAAGAACATAGAGGGCTTTTTTATTTAAGTAAGTTGTCTAGTTTTGCCTCAATAATTTTCGAGCTACTTAATTCAATGCGCAAGATTAACGAGCATTCGGTATCTAGATTGTGTTCTAAGATTTCGACATTTGCTTTTTTGAGTAGATCCATCACCAAATACAATTTCTCGTACGGAAATTGAATGGAAAATTGAATTTCCTCTTCTTTTTTGACGATTTGAGCTGCCTCTAAAGCTGCTTTGGCTGCAGTGCGATAGGCAGAAATGAGCCCACCTACCCCTAGGTTTGTACCACCATAATAACGAACCACGGCTATTAATACATTCGTGAGATCGAAAGCTTGAATTTGTCCTAAAATGGGTGGTCCTGCGGAATTAGATGGTTCGCCATCATCCGAAGCGCGGTATAACTTTTTATCGGCACCAAGACGAAAGGCTGAACATACATGAACAGCCAGGTGGTGTTCTTTACGTTTTTGGGCAATGAAGGCCTTGACTTCCTCTTCATTTTGAACAGGAACAGCAAAGGCCAAAAATTTCGAGCCTTTTTCTTTATAAAATCCTTCTGAAGGTGCTTTTATTGTCTGATAGCTAGCCACCCGACAAAATTAAACGCATTAATCCTTAATTTAGTCTTATGATCAAGAAAATGCTCTGTTTATCTTTTATTATTGTGATACTTACCTCTTGTGGCGACGATCCTATCACGCCACCTGCCCCTACAGGACCACAACAATATGGCGTTCCCTTTAACGAGGTGCCATCTACAAACCAAGCGAGCATTTATGAAGTCAATTTAAGGGCGCAATCTAGCGAAGGCAATTTGCAAGGTGTTATTTCTAAATTACAACACATCAAAGATATTGGCACCAATGTGATTTGGCTCATGCCCATTTATGAACAAGGAGTCACCAATAGTGTCAATTCTCCTTACTGCATTAAAGATTATACGAAAGTTAGCCCCGAATATGGGACACTTTCAGATTTGCGGTCACTCACTGATCAAGCGCACGCACTCGGTATGGCTGTCATTTTAGACTGGGTTGCCAATCATACTTCATGGGATCATCCCTGGATAAGCGAACATCCAGAATGGTATAGTAAAAATAGTGCCGGGCAAATTATTATACCACCTGGCACCAACTGGAACGACGTTGCTGACCTCAATTTTGACCAAGCCGCTATGCGAAAAGCTCAAATAGATGCAATGAAATACTGGGTGCTCGAAGCCAATGTGGATGGCTTTCGCTGCGATTATGCCGATGGTGTTCCGTTTGATTTTTGGCAGGATGCCATTTCAGAACTGAGGGCGCTTCCAAACCGCGATTTACTTATGCTTGCAGAAGGTACCCGAACAGACCATTATCAAGCAGGCTTTAACCTTACCTATGGCTGGAACTACTACGGGACATTGAAAAATGTTTGGACCGGTAGTTCAACAAGTACCTTGACAAGCAGCCACCAAACCGAATTTAATAATATACCAAGCGGAAAAAGTAAAATTAGGTTTACAACCAATCACGATGAATCTGCTTGGGATGCCTCCCCGATGAGTCTATTCAATGGTAAAAACGGAGCCATTGCTGCCAGTGTTGTGAATATTTTTTCTGGTGGTGTTCCGCTACTTTATACAGGTCAAGAAGTTGGGAAAACTGGAACAACGCCTTTTTTCTCTAATTCTACCATCAATTGGACAGCCAACCAAGATATGCTTGCGGCATATCAGAAAATTTACAGCATCTACAATGGGTATGCTGCGGCTCGAAGTCAGTCTATTTCTGCATATCAGCTCTCTAATGACCTCATTTGTTGGAAAAAAACAAATGGCTCTTCCTCCGTTTTGATACTCGTAAATGTCCGAAATACCAACATCAGTGTGAATTTACCCCCTATTCTTGCGGGGAATTTTGTCAATTTAATGACCAACCAAAATGAAACTATTGGCACAAGCCTTTCGTTGACACCTTATGCGTATAGAATTTATTCAATGAATTAATTTGAATTCAAATGAGAAACCCAATTATCCTATTTCTTTTACTGTTGCTCCCTTATTTTTCCTCGGGCCAAAGGCCAAAAAAACAAGCCGTTGTTTATGATGTAGTTGAGCTTAAAAATGGAAAGATACTTTACGGTAAAATGATCGCATTAGACAACAATTATGTCTTGACCTTCAGAGACGAGTATAATCGGATGTATTATCTGTCCAAAGAAATGTACAATTACATTGAGGAAGACCGCACTTTTGAGAAAAGAGTACGTTACTATGACAGCATCGTTAAACCAAGAAAAGTTGATGAATTTGACTTTCATGTTGGTCTAAATACAATGTTTGCGGGCATCGACAATGGTTTTGTAGCCGATAACTATTATGTATCTAGCAATAGCAATGGTGTGTACTTTGAAACGCCAATTTGCCTGAATTTAGGTGTTGGAAAGTACTTTAAACAACAACACTTTGTGGGTCTTGAAATGGATTTAAAAGCCATAGGAGGGCCGCAAAAGTTGCTGCAAACGGCTTTGCAATATCAATTTTACTATGATGCTATGAAAACCGATGTGGCACGATACATCCCAATAAATTTAGGATTCCAGTCCTTGACAACTACCGAGACCTTTCAAGTGCCGGATATCACAATGCCACCTCTGCCTAGTTACGTTGATAGAGACTTTTCAATGATTGTTCAAAGTATAAACCTTGGGATTGGCCATGGATGGTCATTTATAGGCAAAGACAAACACTATTGGAACCTTGAATTGCTTTTATACAAAGGACTATGGTCTAGTTATTCATTCATCACAAACGAATTAACCGATCCTCAGCTCAATTATCAAACATCAGGAGCCCAGTTTAAATTGGGTTATCATTTTTAAGGAAAAAATACCAATCAAATGGAAGACCTCTGGACGTTTTTTGGTTTTATCTTGATTTTAACCGGGCTCATTGGCAGCTTTTTACCCATGCTGCCCGGCCCACCAATTTCATTCGTTGGCCTTATCGTTATTCATTTTTTGGGGGGCCTCAGTTTTCCAAATACTTTGCTGGTTTTGTATGCGGGGCTCTCAGTCCTGTTGCTCATTCTAGATTATTATTTACCTGTTTGGACAACTAAAAAATTCGGCGGTAGTAAAGCCGGTCAATGGGGAGCAACAGTTGGTGTAATAATGGGCCTGTTTTTAGGTATCTGGGGAATCATTTTAGGGCCACTTATCGGGGCTTACATTGGTGAATTACTCATCGGCCGAAAAAACCAAGATGCATGGCAGTCTGCAAAAGGAGCTTTCTTAGGATTTTTACTCGGGACCGGACTCAAACTTATGCTGGTAGGTGCCATGCTATTATCAGCAATCAATAACTTATAAACGAGTTTATTTCAGTGTATATTTGTACAACTATGCTCCGAATTTTAGTTGTTTTTCTTACGTTATCGCATTTATCTTTTTGTCAAGATATTTTTGAGCTTGCACGAAAAGGTAGTCGGGTTCAAATGGAGAAATACCTTAAAAAACACCCTAAAGAGCTCAATCTGATCTCCGATCAAGGGGCGAGTCCATTTCTACTTGCTGCCTATAACGGCAATCTTGAAGTTGCCAACTTACTCATTGAAAAAGGTGCAGATCTGAAGAATTGTTACCCTCAGGGTTCTGTCATTTACGCGCTGATTTACAAGAATAACTTAGTGTTGCTGGAAGAAATTCTAAAAAACGGAGTCTCTCCAAATGATAGTTGCCAATTTGAACAAATGGGTTACCCCTTGCACTTTGCCATGACCTTACAACGTTATGAAGCCATTCAAATCCTAATGAAATATCAATTAAATTTGAATATCAAAGATCAGCAAGGACGATCCTTGGATCAATTACTATTGATCTATGGAGATCCTCAACTTAAAGACCTTTTACACCATGAAAAATAAAGTTACGCTACTCCTTTTTAGCTTTTTGTTGACCACAGCTTTCTGGGCACAAACCTACACCACCGGAGTGATCAATTTAACCACAACAAGTGGGCTCGCTATGTCCGTAAAAATCGATGTCGGGACACAAGTTACACTCACCCTAACTGGCCCAGCGGGCCGCTGGTTTGCACTTGGATTTAATTCCAACAGCATGACCAACGGCACCGATGTAGTAGGTGTTCATAGTTCAGGAACGCTCGGTGCATTTGATGCTAAATTAATTGGTCAGGCTACACCCGTTACCGATTCACAACAAGACTGGACAATTACTTCTGATGTAAGCAATGCGGATGTTCGCACTGTAATCGCTACACGCGCATTAAATACCCTTGACCCCAACGACTACACTTTCAGTGCAACTCCTACGACACTCAGCCTGATTTGGGCACGCTCAGGATCTACCAGTTTTACTTACAGCAATCACGGTTCAACAAATCGTGGAACTACACTCGTTACTTTTTCTTTTGTTCCTGCACCAACGCCACCTGCTGCACCAACAGGGGCTGCTAATCAAACTTTGTGCAGTGGTGCTACGCTTGCGCAACTATCTGTAACCGGGACTGCCATTCAGTGGTATGCAAGCCCTACAGGAGGCGCTGCATTACCGAGCAATACCTCACTTGTTAACGGCACAACTTATTATGCATCTCAGACAGTAAATGGTCTAGCATCTACAAGTAGGCTGGCTGTAACAGTAACGCTGAATACTGCACCAAGTGCACCAAGTGCAATCAATGGACCTGTACATTTTTGTTTCAATTCACTTGGTCAATCCTATTCAATTACAATTGTTTCTGGCGCTACTTCTTACATCTGGACCACACCAGTCGGTGCAACAGGTTCTGGCACTTCGACGAACATTAACTTACTTTTCACACCTAGTTTTCAGACAGGAACCTTAAGCGTTAAGGCACAAAATACATGTGGACAAAGCGCCTCCACTACATTGATCATTAACCAACACCTACCCTCGGCTACAAATATTTCAGTTTCGGCTTGTGAATCCTACAATTTCAATGGTCAAAACTATACGCAAAGCGGTGTTTATACCTATCAAGGTACAACCATTTGGGGCTGCGATTCTTCTATCGTTCTCAATTTAACAATACACAATTCCGCTACTACTACTCAAACAGAAAGTGCCTGTGGAAGTTATGCATGGAATGGTCAGTCGTTTTTTACAAGTGGGCAATATGCAGATACGCTTCAAAACGCAAATGGCTGC
>JBIPMW010000110.1:0-6225 GCA_044376455.1 Crocinitomicaceae bacterium
AGATTCTTGCTCGCTTGTGAAATTGTGCTTAGCCGTAATATAAGTGTAATTCAAGTGAACTTTATTTGGCCCCCAGGTTCCGCTTTTTTTGACATTGAATGTCATGCTGGTTTCCAATCCGCTAAATGCCACGTTTGCAATATTGACCGGCATCCAAGGATTCGGGTTTGGATTAATAACAGAAGCCGCCCTTACCCAGTCAATCATGTTGGTATGCTGACGATAAAACAAAGCCGCATTGGCCTGAAAATAATACCATTTGCTGTTGTACTGATTTGCAGTCGAACGCCACCCAAGTTCAGCCGCATGTGAATATTCCGGTAGCAAATTTGGATTGCCCACATTAGAAGGGTCTGTATAGTACATTTCTGTCCAGCTAGGAACTCGGTTGCCTCGGCTATAGTTTACAAAAAGGAACTGATTATGTGTTATTGATTTTCCAAACTGAACACTAGGCATCATTTGAATATTTTGCCAGTTGTAAGAAAAGACCAAAAGCCCCGCCGCGTAATTTACATTACCTAGATAACCCTTCGTTTGCAAAAATGCACTTTGGTACTGGCGCTCGCGCTGACCCAAATTACTACTATTGAGGATTTCAAAGCGCTGTTCGACACCTAATTGAAGTTGCTGACGACGCAAAGTAACGTCGAGTTGAGACTCATAACTCAATACATTGGAGACGTGTGTATTGGTGTAAAAAGCCGGGTCATTTCGTTTCAATCTGAATTCATCGGCATGGCTGCGCAGCAAGAATTGTTGTTTGAAGTAAAACCATGTTGAACCCTGCTCTCTGGGCTTGTACCAATGAAGGTTATGTTTTAAACCAGCCATGGCCATAGTGGTACGCTCCCATTGATCAGGGAACTTGTTGGTATAAAATCCATTTGCACCAAAATTTCTGTCTGTGTAGGCTGCTAAATAAGTCAAATGGTGCTTTTTGATTTGATGGCTACCCATGTAAAAAAGTTGGTGGTTTTTGAAATCGGAATTATGCCAATGGCCATCCGATTGATCTCTTGCAACAGCAATCATCTGTTGGTACTTTTTGATTTTCATGCGCACCAAAGCTTGGGCACCAAAACTATTGAAGCTGCCTCCATAGGCAGTTGTTTTCACTTCAAAAACATCTTGCGTATACGCACCGATATGCACTGCTCCGGTGAGGGCGCTTTGTCCAAATTGCAAAACTGTTGGGCTTTTGAACACTTGTATTTCAGAGACAGCAATGAGCGGAATGGGCAAATTTGCGGCGTGATGGCCAGTTTGCGGATCGGTCATCTTGAACCCATTGACAACAATTAAACTCTGCTCAAAATTACCTCCACGAATACCGATATCGGCTTGTGTGCCACTGAGGCCGCGTTGTCTTACATCAACACCCGCAGCATAAGAAAGCGCATCAGCCACGCTTCTGGAGGGTAGCATTTGTAGATTTGCCGGCGTTAATTTTTCGATGCTTTGCATGCGGGTAGCATAGTTCGAACCAATGCGACCTGCTATGAGCTCGATTTGATGTACGGTCATAACCCTTGAAGGGGTTTTTGCTAGCACTGAATCAATTCTATATCGGGCAGGATCTTGCGCCCAAAAGGCGTTTTTCAAGATAAGTAAGAAACTAAATAGAAAAAATACGACGAATTTCTTTTTACAAGAAGGGTACAATCTCAAGGTCATATATTAATGAGTTTTAACAGCTATATTTTTCATAAAAAAAACCTGCAAAAGTACACATTTTATAAGAATCAGCGCTTCGAAATCTTGTTGCCAGTAATTTGGCGTTGGAGTGTGCATTTGTGACGCCCTAATTCAAAACCTCTTTTCGCGCTGTGCTTGGTGGCTCTGCCCTGGACCCGCGCACGCCACATGCGCCATGAACTTGGCTTCATTTCTTTGCGCATCAAAGCAATAACTTCCGCTTCTTTGAGACCAAATTGCAATAAAATGGCGTCGAACGGCGTGCGGTCTTCCCAGGCCATTTCAATAATGCGATCGATGTCTTGCTCGGTAAGCTGTTGCTGATTCATACCCTTTAAAAACAACCTTACGCTTTTTTTGTTTTGAGCATATGAAAGGAGTCAAAAAGCAAGATCTGCCTACAAAAATTTGCCTCACCTGCGCACGCCCTTACACATGGCGAAAAAAATGGGAGAAAAATTGGGAAGAGGTTAAATATTGCTCAGACAGATGCCGAAATCAACGCAATAAATAACCGAGTTCTTGTGGCGTTGGTAATTGATCTTGGTAAGTAAATTCCAAAACATGATGACCCGGCAAAAGCGTCTGAAAGTTTTGTTCGAAATGTACATCCTGCACTTTGGAAAAAACCCAAAAATCTACCAATGGTTCTTGATTGTCAACCACAAGCACCGCTTTTTTGGCTACAGTGTCTTGTGCATTTATTTGAAAAGTTACTTGTGCTTCCGGAGCTTTTCTTTTTTCGATAAAGGTAAACAAGCGTTCGTAATGGTCATCCAAAATCACCTTTACGAAACCCGAATAGGTTTGGTTGATAAAAGTCAAAACTTGGGCTTGGTACTGTTGCAATGGATAGGTCCGGCGTTCTTTGTTGATTTGAACCCCTTGCTCATTATAAAACTGAACCTCTACAGTCACGAGTGTATCCTCAGGAAGCTCACTGAGTAAAACTAAATAATGGTTATCTGCTTTGATGAGCTCTGAAACTGCGATAGGACGGTAATCTTCTTTCACTGCATAATGCAGTGCTTTCCAGTTATTGTGGTCATCTAGACTTGACCAAGTTGGCGCAGGCCAGCAATCGTTGAGTTGCCAATAAATTGTACCCATACAACGCGGCGCATCTGCTCTATGGCCAGCTATGGCGATACTTACCGCTTTGCGCTGCGTAAGCTGAGCATAATAGATGAAGGATTCAAAATCTTTGGCTTTTCCAAAATAGATTTTGGCATGTTTTTCAATCATGCCATTGCCCACATAAGACTTCTGATGCGCTTTCATCACTGCTGAATGCAGACTTTGATCTTTTTTGAGCGCAAAACGATCTATGGTACTCATTTGTGGAAAACTCTGAAAACCATATTCAGCATTGAAACGACCAATTTTGTTGGCAAAATCATGCAAAGGATCTTTCCCATGCCAAACTCCCCAATAGTGCATGGTACCGTGATTGAAATAGTCATCTTTGCCCCAATTACTGAGCGGAGAAGTATGGACGTAAGGGATATTTGTATAAGTGCTAATTTGTTGCGGAATGAATGTTTGGAATAAGGTTTTATAGGCAGTTTCAATAGTTTGTTGCTGCACTTCATTCAACTGATATTGCAATTGAAAGCCCCAATTTTTCCAGGCGACATCGACTTCATTATTCCCGTTGAAATAAACCAATGACGGATGAGCTGCTAAGCGTGGTATTTGCTGCTCTAGTTCTGGCCGAACTTCAGCAAGAAAAAGGGAGTCTGCCGGATACATCGCACACGCGAACATGAAATCATGCCAAACCATGATGCCCGCTCGGTCACAGGCTTTTAAGAACACTTCAGGAGCATACATACCGCCACCCCAAACCCGAACTATATTGAAATGGGCCGCCTGCATTTGCGGTACCAAAGCCAAATAAGCGCTATCTAGGGCAGCGCCGGCAAAAATTCCTGGCGGAATGACATTAGCGCCCTTCGCAAAAATGCGGCGACCATTGATTTGAAGGGTAAAAGAAGTGCCGTATTGATCTTGTTCTTGAATGAGTTTTGTTTCCCTAATTCCGAAAGTAAAAGGATATTGGTGCACCAAAAGACCTGCCTTATCATAAAAGTTTAAAGTATCCTGATATAGGTATTGTTCTCCTTGCCCAGCAGGCCACCAAAGCCGAGCTTGCCCAATCTCTTGTGCATGCTGTAAATCAAAGTTGTAAAAAGGAGTCGATGTTTTGGAATCAATGAAAGAATATGATGATGATGAAAAGGATGAAGATCTTGCTGATCCGGAAATAGAGAACTTTCCGAAATACAGACTCTTACAAACCAAGACACTATCCTTCGCACTAATTTTTGCTTTTAACTCAATGTTGGCACTTCCGTCTTGCTTGAGTGCTAGTGTATTGACCAGCAAATAGTCCATACTGAGCAGTGCTTTCACAGCAATGGTAATTGGATACGCAAACCCGATCGTATTGATACGAGGAGCCCAGTCCCAGCCAAAATGATATTGTGGTTTTCTCGTATAGGGAGCAACTTTAATTGTGCCAATATCATTAGGAGCGGGGTAAGCAATACCGTTCCTTTTTGCCGTTTCTTGATGCTGACTTATCGGGGATTCAATTCTGATTTCCAATTGATTATACCCACAAATCAATGATGCAACTTCAATTTCTAATTGATAATGCACAAAGAAATTAGCCGTTTTAGCCAGCAGTTTTCCGTTTAAATAGATTTGTGCATAGGTATCTAAATTGGGAATGTCAAGGACCAAAGTCTGGGCATTGAAGAATTTTTCTTCGAGAAAAAACCGAGATCTAAAGACCCATTGTTCTTGTTCTATCCATTGGTATTGGGCTTCGTTTTCACCGTAAAACGGATCCGGAAGTTCGCCGCTGTGCCAAAGAAATTCTTGAACTGTTCCGGCCTGACCAAACTTTAACCATTGTTTTTGCAGCGGGTGGTACAGTTCCCAATCCAGCGTTACTTGAGCAGCTACCTTGCTCAGGCATAAAATAAACAACAGTAAAAAAAGGGGGCTTCGCATGTTACCAATTGCGGTCAAAAGGTGCGTCGATCAGCTCATTTTTCTGCGCATCATGTTTGGCAAAATTGAACCCAGCATAAATAGAATAAGCACCATAATTGCCGTCTTTGTCAATGGCCAAAAAACCACATTGCAAACCTCTTAAGTCCTGATGCTTGCGGATAATGCGCATACAGGCTTCTTTACAAGCCTCTTGGGGTGAAAAACCATGGCGCATCAATTCTACTACGGTGTGGCTACCCGCAATGCGGATAATGGCTTCTCCGAGCCCTGTTGCGGTGGCAGCGCCAACTTCTTGGTCCACAAAGAGCCCAGCGCCAATAATTGGTGAATCCCCTACTCTTCCATGCATTTTGTAAGCCCATCCACTCGTAGTACACGCACCGGCAAGTTGTCCATTGGCATCCATGGCAATCATACCAATGGTGTCATGGTTTTCATGGTTGATTTCGGGTTTCTTGAAGAGGTCTTTGTTTTCTTTGCGCCATTGTTCGTAATCTTTTTTGACTTCATCAATGGGCATTTTAGCTTGTTGAAAACCGTAGTCCAGTGCAAATTTTTTAGCTCCGGCACCAACCAACATGACGTGCTGCGTTTTTTCCATAACGGCACGCGCCACACTTACTGGGTGAGCAATACCTTCCAAAAATGCAACAGAACCGCAGCGCGCATCGCCACTCATGATGCAGGCATCTAGTGTAACATGGCCATCGCGGTCAGGGCGGCCACCGACACCGACACTTCTATTGGTGAGGTCAGCTTCGGTGACCATCACTCCTTTTTCAACGGCATCTAGGGCAGTCCCTCCTTTTTGTAAAACAGCCCAAGCTCCTTCATTGGCAGCCAAGCCATGATTCCAGGTAGATAACACCAATGGGCCATTGGTCTTACCTTCAAAAGAATGCGCCATGATATTGGTCGCTTTACTCGGCTTGACTATACCCAAAGCACCTACAAGGGCACCAAATCGTATAAATTGTCTTCTTTTCATCTGCTTCAACTAAGGTTGTCCGGCATCTAACCATTTTTGGAAGGCCGTTGCATTTTTAATGTGTTGGGCACCCGAGGCCGTAAAATTGTGGGTACTGGAATGATCAGGTTTAGCACACATAAAAATGTAATCGTGCTTACTGGCATTTAAAACAGCCTCAACCACTGCTGTGGGTGGCAAATAGATTGGGCCCGGAGGAAGCCCCTGTATTTGGTAAGTATTGTATTCGCAATCGATATCGCGATGCACCGCTAACAAGCGCTGTACACCTTTGAGTTGGTCACCCCAACAAAATTTAAAAGTTGGATCAGATTGCAATTTAATGCCTTGACGCACACGGTTGAGATAAAGCCCTGCAATGATTGGCCATTCTTGCGCAATTTTAGACTGCTCTGAGTAAACAATGCTTGCCAATGTAACCGCCTCACTTGGAGTATTGAGCCCTTGTCCTTTTATTAAAGCCATGCGCGCTGGCGTCCAATAATTTTTAAACTCTTTGGCCATGCGTTCAACAA
>JBIPMW010000171.1:0-4453 GCA_044376455.1 Crocinitomicaceae bacterium
ACATTTCATATGTATTGGGAATGAAAAGTGCAGGAAGTTGCTCATAGGTAAAACCCAAACGCGCAAGCGTTGCGCCCTCTTGCAAATAGCGGATCAGTTTGGTGCTATCGAGGTCTAACTGATCTTGTATTTTTCCCGCGAGATCATTAATGGTGCGGCAATTTTCGAAGTTCAATTTTACGGTTTGCTCGGCATTTCCATTTAAATTACTGTTCAATTTAAAGCCATTCCAAATATGGCGAAACGCAGTTCCGGGTTCAATGACATACTTCCCCATAGCAATATTGCGCGAGTTCATTTCTTTTTGATTTCCGACCAATTCAAAAAGGTCTGTTTCAGAAATAATGCCTTTTTCTTTCAAAAGGAGAGCGACACGATGTACATCTAGCAAATTTCCCTTTTGCGCGTCATATGACAAATAAATAACAACTACTTCCGAATTGCTCGACTTTTGAAACGCCGCATAGACATATTTGAGTTTAGGAAAAAATAAAACGGTGATCCCTAAAAGAAAAACGCCGGCAATTAAAATTAATTTTTGCTTTTTAGACATAATTGATAAGTAATTTCGTCGAAATATTCATTTTTAAAACGCAACCAATTCTTGCGCGTACCTGCGTGCTGAAAGCCTGCTTTTTCAAACAAGGAAATACTCGCCTGATTGTCTCCGTGTATCTGACAATATAAATTTCTGAGTTCAAGAATTTCTGTACAGTAATTGATCAATAGTGCAAGTGCTTCAGTAGCGATTCCTTTGCCTTTATCTTGGTCTTCGGCAATGAGAATACCTACTGCAGCATAGCCATGCTTGAAATTGACGTCGTATAAATCAATGACCCCAACGGCTCTTTGTTCTGTTTGGGTCATGATCACCAAACGCAATTGGCCCGATTTTCTGAGGTCGGATTGTTGTTCAATCAGTTGAATGATATCAAACATAGAAAAAGGCACCTCGGTATTCGATACCTTCCAGTTCTTTGGATTGTTTTCCCATAAGAAAACTTGACCGGCGTCGTCTTTTTCAACGGCCCTGAGATAAATATACTTACCGCTTAAGCTCATAGGTTCCGTTAAATACAAATTGTGCGGGGCCAATCAGGTAAATTTCCGAAAAAGAACCGTCTGGATTTGCCTGCCATTGAACGGCTAAATTGCCTCCTTTAGTCAGTACCTTGACTTGTCCTTGTTTGATTTTTTGAAGTTGTGCGTACACTAACGCAGCTGCAGTAACGCCCGTGCCACAAGACAGCGTTTCGGCTTCAACGCCGCGTTCATAAGTGGCCACCTGAATACCGGCATCTGTGTATTTCATGAGATTCACGTTGATCCCGTCTTTTTTATAAGTATCATTATACCTGATAACTCTACCGACCTGATCAACATGCGCTGCACTGTGATTTTCATCGATTAATACGTAATGAGGTGATCCAGTATGTAACTCAAAAGCGCTGTCTAAAATTTGAATTGTTCCGACATCGGACATTTTCAGCTTGACTTCATCTTGACACAACCATGCTTCATGGAGTCCGTCGATGGCCATAAAGGTGGTGTGTGGTGCCGGTAAGTGATCGATGGCACGAGCAAATGCGACAGCGCAGCGCGCACCATTGCCACAAAAAGATTGGCTACCGTCTGCATTGTAGTAAACCACTTCAAAATCTGAAGACGGATGATGCTGCAGCAAAATGAGGCCATCGGCACCAATGCCAAACTTGCGGTCACAGGCTTGCTGGATGTCAGAGATTGACAAATTGTCATAGTTGCCAGCGAAGTTATCGAGCATGATAAAATCGTTTCCGGCACCTTGATATTTGCTAAAGCTAAGTTTCATTGAGGAAGAACAAAAATATTCAATTAATCCTTATAAATTCTTAACAAAATTTAACATTTTCAAAGCAATTTTTGGAACACTCTTTGCGTTTAGCTCAAACAAATTAAAAAACTGACATCATGACAATACTCAACACCTTAAAGCTATTCGGAATGGGTATCCTCGGCGGAACGCTTCCACTTGCTACTTATGTCATCATTCAACACAACACCACCAAACTTTCAGATCAAGTGATTGATGGCAACAGAAATCATCCAATCCATCAAGTTGATTACAACGGAATTCCCCAAGGCCTGGATTTCACAAATGCCGCTGAAAACACGGTGCATTCGGTTGTACACATCACCACCAAAGTCGTTCAGACCACCTTCCAGCGCGATCCATTTCAAGAATTCTTCTACGGGCCAGGTGCTGGTGGCCGTGAATTCAAACAATACGGTGCAGGAGCTGGTTCCGGGGTAATCGTCTCCTCACAAGGCTATATCGTTACCAATAATCACGTCATTGAAAACGCCAGCGAGATACAAGTCATCCTCAACGATAACTCAAAATACGATGCCAAAGTAGTTGGTGCTGACCCTGCAACAGATATCGCCGTATTAAAAATTGAAGGATCCAATTTCCCTGCTATTCCTATCGGAAACTCCGACGAACTCAAAATTGGCGAATGGGTATTGGCTGTAGGTAACCCCTTTAACCTGACCTCAACGGTAACTGCAGGCATTGTTTCAGCAAAGGCCAGAAACATCAATTTGTTGTCTGAGCGCAGTGCACAAGATGTGGTCCCGATAGAATCATTTATTCAGACCGACGCTGCAGTTAATCCAGGAAACAGCGGAGGCGCTTTGGTCAATACCCGAGGCGAACTCATTGGTATCAACACTGCTATTGCATCACAAACAGGTTCTTATGCAGGTTACTCTTTCGCCGTACCTGTCAACTTAGTCGATAAAGTCATGCGCGACCTCATCGATTTTGGAATTGTTCAACGCGGCTACCTCGGTGTTCAAATTTCAGACATCAGTCAAGATATCAAAGAGAAAAACAAGCTCAAAGACCTCAAGGGTGTATTCATTGCAAAAGTTGTTGAAGGCGGCTCGGCTGACAAAGCAGGCATCAAAGACGGCGATGTCATTCTTAAAATTGGCAGCAAAGAAGTCAATTCGGTGGCGGCCTTACAAGAAGAAATCGGCAAAAGAAGACCCGGCGATAAAGTCAGTTTGACACTGCGTCAAAAAGATGGCGACCTGATCACCAAAGAACTCGTATTGCGCAACCAAGACGGCGACACCGAGCTATTGAGCAAAGAAGAAATCTCTAAAAACTATGCCCTCGGAGCCACTTTTGTCGAGCTTACTGATAAGGAACGCAAAGAACTCAATATTTCTTATGGTGTTAAAATCAAAAGCATCAATACCGGTAAACTCAAAGCCATTGGCTTAAAAGAAGGCATCATCATTACGAAAGTCAATAATGAACCGATAGAAACTGTTCAGGAATTGACCGAAAAACTCAGTGGTAACAACCGTGGTATCTTGCTAGAAATCATGGACGAGACTGGTAAGCGCGACTTCCGAGGCTTTGGTTTGTAAAGACCAAAGCCTCCTTTTTTGCTTCGTTGAAAAAGTTTAAAACTCGTTAATAACTCCGCAAAAAAACCACATTTCAGATTTTTTTAAACCTATTTTTCGGCGTTACTTTGCCAAACACTCAGAAGTCAACTTTACTTAGCAAAACAGATAAGATAAGCGCATGAGACAGCTAAAAATAACCAAATCCATTACGAACAGAGAAAGTCAATCTCTGGACAAATACCTACAAGACATCGGTCGTGAAGAACTCATCACCGCTGAAGAAGAAGTAGAATTAGCGCGCCGCATCAAAGCAGGCGATCAAAAAGCACTCGAAAAACTCACGCGCGCCAACTTGCGTTTCGTAGTTTCCGTAGCCAAGCAATATCAAAACCAAGGGCTTACCCTACCTGACCTTATCAATGAAGGAAACCTAGGTTTGATCAAAGCTGCTCAAAAATTTGATGAAACGCGCGGTTTCAAATTCATTTCCTACGCCGTTTGGTGGATCCGTCAATCTATCTTGCAAGCTTTAGCTGAACAAGCAAGAATTGTACGTCTTCCTTTGAACCAAGTAGGTTCTTTGAATAAAATCAACAAAGCATTCTCTCGCCTTGAGCAAGAATTCGAACGTCCACCAAGTGCCGAAGAATTAGCAGAAGCACTCGAAGTTCCTGAAGACAAAATCAAAGAGAGTTTGAATGTCTCTGGTCGTCACGTATCAATGGATGCACCGCTTACAACCAACGATGACGGCGGTACACTCATGGATGTCATGGCCAACCCAGATTCTCCACGTACAGACCAACTTTTGATGGCTGAGTCGTTACAAAAAGAAATCGAAAGATCTTTGAGTACCCTCACAGACAAAGAGCGTGAAATCATTCGCTTATTCTTCGGAATTGGCATGAACCACGGCCTTACCCTAGAGGAAATCGGCGCAAAATTCAACCTCACCCGTGAGCGCGTTCGACAAATCAAAGAGAAAGCCATCCGCAGGTTGCGACACACCTCTCGAAACAAATTGCTGAAGTCATACTTAGGCTAATAA